>NZ_JACSKX010000011.1:0-118846 GCF_018617835.1 Exiguobacterium sp. s101
GTCCAACTCAGTGTAGACCATCCAGGGCTTTTTCTTCGGCCGTCGAGGCCTCAGAAAAAGACAAACGGCCGCCAGATGACGACCGTTTGTGTTGCTCGCCCGACGGCGCCCCGACTCCTGCAGGAAAGCAATCCAACGGAGACCCAGCAGCGACCCAAGTCGCGATGCGGCTCCGGAATTGCCTGCGGAAAGCGTGGGCGCCGGAAAGGCGAGCGATATGATTCATGTTAGTCAACAGCCTGATGTCCCTCAAAAAGGGACATCTTTTTTTAGTACAGTGTATGGATTGCTTTATGACAGGTCGGACATATCCATATACCATGCTCATCTGAAAGGTGATACTCCATCAATTTTGTCGCATCACTCCCGTAACGCACTGCGAGGTCAGTTTGACAAATCGAGCACATGGTCGATTGAGGCAACGGTGCGAATTGCTTTTCTCGGAATATATGCGCTTCATAAGTCTCTTTCGTCCATTTAGACGACGGTACGTGATAGCCGTCATTCCACTTTTTCCGCATCGACTCGTACGGTTCATCCACCTGATACATGCCAACCTTTAATAGCGGATGATGAAAGTGAAGTTGTAGCAGATCCACCAAGCTATACGTTGCCAAGCCTTCTACCCCACCACCGAGCCAATATAGATCATCCGGTCGCATAATCTTTTCTTCTAACAAAATCTCCGCTTCCGCCACAATCCCATGTCCAATCACTTCGATAAACGCTGTCGGAGTCGTTACCTTCCCATTTACATAAACCGGACTTTGCTCAAGGAAATAAGTCGGGAATGCGTTCCAGACGTCGTATCGATTCGGGTCGACCTGAAGGACGTTCATTACTTATTGATGAGCTAGCGTGAATTGATCACGCCATTCAGAATCAAATTGATTCGCACGGAACATCTCAATCTCTTGTTTGTATGGAGCAATTTTCGTTTTTTCACTGATTGGGATATATGGTGTCTCTAAAATTTTTGGTAGATGTGCGAATGCCTCATGATGAACAATACGATTTAATGTATCAAATCCAATCTCGCCATATCCGATGTTTTCATGACGGTCTTTTTTCGCACCGCAAACGTTCTTCGAATCATTCACATGAAGTACGCCGAGACGATCGATTCCAACGATGCGATCGAATTCTTCGATTACACCGTCTAAATCACCGACTAAATCATACCCAGCGTCATGAACGTGACACGTATCAAAGCAAACGGACAGACGATCATTATGTGTTACGCCGTCAATGATGGTCGCAAGCTCTTCAAACGTCTTTCCGAGTTCGCTCCCTTTTCCTGCCATCGTCTCAAGCGCGATTTTCACTTGTTCGTCACCCGTCAGTACCTCATTTAGTCCTTCAATGATTCGGGCGAGACCGACTTCTTCTCCTGCGCCGACATGTGCTCCAGGGTGGAGGACAACGTGACGAGCTGCTTGTAGTGCTTCAGCCCGTTTTAATTCCTGTGTCAAAAAGGAAACGGCCAACTCGAACGTCTCTGGCTTTGTCGTATTTCCGAGATTGATGATATACGGGGCATGTACGACAATCTCCTCGATGTCGTGTGCCGACATATGCTTCAGGGCCGCTTCGATGTTCAAATCTTCAATCGGTTTACGTCGTGTATTTTGGGGGGCACCTGTATACACCATCATCGTATTCGCCCCGTACGACACGGCCTCTTCACTACCTGCAAGTAACATCTTTTTACCTGATACCGAAACGTGTGAACCTATTTTTAACATCATCATCTTCCCTTCATATGCTTCTTTCTTTAGTTTACACAAAAAGAAGAACCGACTCCAAGAAGTCGATTCTTTAAATGATTAACGTTTGTTTTTTTTGCGTGCAGCCCGACGATCCGTGCGCTGTTGTTGCATATGCTCGCGTGATGCGGTCTCTTTTAACTTATACTTAAATTTCTTCTTATAGCCAGGCTTCACTTTTTTCTTCGCCTTTTTAATTTCACCAGCCATACGGCTATGTGCCGTATGCGAAACTTTCATTTTCCGGTCTGTTTGGCGACGACGACGTGTTTTAATCGGTTGAATCGAACCGTTACGCAAATCGACGTGTGTGAATTCGAACCCACGCTCTTCGAGACGATTGATTGGCCCATTTTCATGGTCCTCGTATAGCGTATATGCCTCACCTGATGCGCCCGCACGACCAGTACGACCGACACGGTGCGTGTAGAAATCAAGATCTTTCGGGATGCCGTGGTTGATGACGTGAGAAACTCCTGAAATATCAATTCCGCGAGCCGCCAAATCAGTCGCAATAACATATTGATACTTGGCATCATTAATATCTTTGATGGCTTGTTTACGGCGACGGGCTTGCATGTCTCCATGTAACGTACCTACATTTAATCCTGCTTCACGGAACGATGTTTCCAATTCATCCGCTTCTTGTTTCGTATTTGTGAATACAAGACAAACAAAAGGATTAATTGCTTTTGCAATTTCAACAGTCAAGTCTTTGCGGTCACGGTGACGTACCGGAATGACATGGTGTTTGATTTTTGGTGCGACACGATCTTCAGGGCTTGCTTCAGCAAAGCGCGGATCGTGCAAATATTTCTTCAAGAACGGCTCAAGTTTCTCAGGGATTGTCGCTGAGAAGACCATCGTTTGAAGTTTTTCCGGGAGTGACTGCGCGATGCGGTCAACTTCCGGTAAGAACCCCATATCGAGCATTTGGTCGGCTTCATCGACGACAAAATGCGTAACTTTGTGCGAGAACAAAGCCTGCACTTTCATCAAGTCAAGGATTCGTCCAGGCGTCCCGACGATGAGTTGTGGTGGATTTTTCATCTTATCGATTTGACGTTCGCGGTCTGTTCCTCCGACAATCAAACTTGATTTAATGTAATCCGGATTTTTAATAAGAATCGATTTCAATTCTTCATGAATCTGCCAAGCGAGTTCACGTGTCGGGGCGACTACGATAGCTTGAACTGATGCTTCTTCTGGGTTGATCGCTTCGACGATCGGTAACAAGAACGCAAGTGTTTTACCCGTTCCTGTCTGTGATTTTCCAATAATATCTCGACCATTTAATGCAGCCGGAATAATCCGTGCTTGTATATCGGTCGGTTTCGTGATGCGCTTTTCTGTTAAGGCATCAATCATAAACGGTAGCAATTTGAACTGTTGGAAGCTGTTCAATCGATACACCTCCTGTTTCTTTCCACTTTTCCTAGCATAGCGGAATCAAATGATTTGTCAATCAATCTTTTGCCACACCTTCGTATAAATAACTTGCTGAATAATAGTGTTTGGCAATTTTCTTTCCATTTAAATGTAGTTCGAGCGCTTTGAATCCGACTTCCATCATCTCATTCGGTGACTGCACGACAGTCGCATTGACTTTCCCATTTTGAATGAGGGGATAGATATCTGAGATGCCGTCCACCGATACGATGGTCTTGTCAGTCAAACCGTGACTTTCTAAAGCTCGGACGACACCGAACGTATTATCGTCATTGTGCGAAAAGACGGCATCAAAAGGGATATCTTCTTCTAGCCAACGAGACATCTCAATTTCTGCTTGAAACGTATCGTAATTCCCAGTGATCGATGCGATGATTTGAAAATGATTGGCATTTGCCTTCTCATATTCGCGAATCCCGAGGCTGCGGTCCATCGTGGAGCGGACTTTCGGGGTTCCCCTTACCTCTACCACGCGAATCGGTCGTTCGAGATCACTATACTTCGCAGCAATCTGTTCTGCTGCCATTCGTCCGATATCGACATTGTCAGATACGACCGATGTCAAGACACTCGAATGATCAATCATACGATCAATTGCAATAATTGGAATGTTTTCACGTTTAGCGCGTTCTAATGAAGGTTGAATAAACGTATCATCTAACGTCGTTAAAAAGATTGCCTCGACGCCTCGGTCAATCAAAGAATCTAGCTTTTCTTTTTCAAGGACACGTGAGTCCTCACTCGTCGTCGGAATCGGAGTAAACCCTTTTTGATTGGCCGTATGCACAAACGAGTCTAATAATTTGTTCGCATGTTCATGCTTATCACTGACAAACACGAAACCAACTTCTTTTTCCCTTATTTTTTTCTCCGGTAACTGTATCGATGTAATGAGAAGAATAGTCATCGCCCAAATAATCGGCAACCAGAGCCAATAATGTTTAAGTCCCTTCATGAAGCTTGTCTCCTTGGGATTTTGATTAAAATCGCCGTCCCCTTGCCTAACGAACTATCAATCTCCATCATACCGTTCACACTTTTCAAGTACTCTTGAATCATATAAATCCCTAATCCGTTTCCGCTTTCTTTTGTCGTATTAAATGCAGAACCGATTGTATTGAGTTGTTCCTCACTCATTCCAATGCCATTGTCTTCTATTAAGAAACGATATTCCTGTTCAGTAAAGAGAACGGTCACGACCACGCTTCCGTCTGCACCTTTTGATTCGACAGCATCCACGGCATTTTTGAACAAGTTGTAAATGATTTGTACAAGCATATCAAATGACGCATAGAATGGTGGCATATCGTTTGGTACAAGTAATTCCCATTTTGTAGGACGTTTATAACACTCTGCATCCATTAAAAATTCAAGTCGTTTCGCAAAGTCTAGCATGTTGATCCAATCTTCGTTTTTTCCGGCTTGAGCCGGTTTTGCGAGTGTCAGCATCGTCGAGATCAAGTCGTTCGCCCGCTCTAACTCCTGGATTGCGACGTCCACCATGTCTTTACTCCCTTGACCCTCTCGCACCATCTGCAACGTGATATGCACCGGGGTCAGAGGATTACGAATTTCATGGGCAATCCCTGCGGCCAATTGACCGAGTGAGGCCAGCTTTTCTTGATGTAAAATCAATTGCTGTTGACTCAACTGTTCACGCCGTGACGTCTCCATTCGCTGTGCATAATCGTTATAGGTATCGAGTAACGTTTCCACTTCTTTTGAACCAGTTCGTTCCAATGAAATCGTTCCAAGGGATTGTTGCTTTTTGATGCGGTTGACCAGCTCAACAAGGGGGTTTGTCAACGTACGGGAGAGTAACAACCCAACGAGAATACTCAAGAAAAATGTGACGAGTGCGATCATCAAGTATTGCCAACGCGTATCATACACTGTCTCGTAAACCGAATTATTCTGATGTTTCGCGAGCATGCTCCATCCACTGACACGGGCATCTGGTTCATACATCAACGTGTCTTCATCCGTACTTAGAATGGTCCGCGTGTTTCGGCCTAACGTTTCGTCAATGACTTCACGCGAAACACGACGCTCCGCATCTGTGACCAGATTGAATGAGGTAGTCAATACTTCGCCTTGATTGTCTAACAAGTATAAGATCATATCATCATTCGCAGACTCTAACGAACGACGATACAAATCAGAGTTCAAGACACTGATACTCCCGCCAAAGATTCCGACCGGTCGATTGTCTTCGATGACAGGAACATATAAGAAAGTACCCATATCTCCACTGATCATGATGGGGTCACTCATATATAATTCTCTTCCACTAGCAGTCAACACTTCCATGAATTTAGGATCGCGTTTAATAATAGATGAAGAGACCTGCCGTTCGGAGTACCATTTAAACGAATCTTGCCTAGCATCATAATAAAAGATTGATGTAAAACTCGTCCGTTGATTCAAATAACCTGTCCGGATTCGTTCTTCAATCCATGGTTCGTTTCCTACATAAGCGCCAAGGTAAACTAAATCTTCATACAATTTCCCGATTCGGGACTCAATATTTTCAATACTGTCATCAATCGCATAATCAAATTGTTCTTTTGCAAGTTCTTCTGCTCGAGACACCGTGACGCGATCAGCAGAAAAGGCAAGCGATGAAATGACAAGTGCTAAAATAATGATAATAATGAACGTTATTTGGAAAAAGTAAGAATTTCTAAGCTCATGCAATTGTTTCATGCGATTCACGGCGTCCCTCCTTTCTAACCTAAAAATTATAGCATGAATACACGCAAATCTTTTCGTATTTTCGAAACAATGTTAGACTAATACGTATGAAAGCACTTCGAAAGGAGCCTTCGTCTTCATATGAAAGTTAAAAAAATTAGTCCACGCGGATATTGCTATGGTGTCGTCGATGCCATGAAACTCGCAAATGAGGCGGTCGCAAATCCAGATTTGCCACGCCCGATTCATATACTAGGAATGATTGTTCATAATCGTCACGTCACACAGGCATTTGAGGATCTCGGTGTCAAAACGGTCGATGGTGATGATCGGATGCAGGCACTCGAAACAATTGATTGTGGTACGGTCGTCTTCACGGCACACGGAATTTCACCACTCGTTCGCAAACGGGCCATCGAGAAAGGGTTGACGATTGTTGATGCCTCGTGTCCAGACGTACTTGTCACACACGATTTGATTCGTGAAAAAACAGCAGAAGGATATGATGTCATTTACATCGGAAAACATGGACATCCAGAACCGGAAGGCGCAATCGGGGTTGCACCTGACCATGTTCACTTGATTCAATACGAACATGAAATCGATCAGTTACCGAGTCGATTGTTTGAACGAAAAATTCTTGTGACAAACCAGACGACGATGAGTCAATGGGACGTTTCCACATTGATCGAAAAAATCCAGACACGTTATCCGCATATTGAAGTGCATAACGAAATTTGTAACGCGACACAAGTACGTCAGGAAGCCGTTGCTGAACAGGCTGGTGACTGCGATTTACTAATTGTCGTCGGAGATCCTAAATCAAATAACTCGAATCGCTTGGCACAAGTATCAAAAGAAATCGCCGGTACGAATGCGTATCGCATCGGTGACTTGAGCGAACTGGATATGGATTGGCTCGAAGGTGTGGAGACCGTTGCCGTGACGTCCGGTGCATCTACACCTACTCCAATTACTAAAAAAGTGATCGACTTCTTGTCACAGTACGAACCTGAAGATTTGAGCACGCACGATAAAACGCCGTATCTCGAGCTTCGAAGTATCTTACCAAAAGTTAAAGCATTGCGGAAGTGAAGGAATCCCCCATTCTCTTATATGAGGATGGGGGATTTTAGGTTATCTAAACTTAAACGGGTTCGTGTTTACTTCGGAAATCATCAAGTCGACATCAATTTTTGCCTTCAAAAATTTCTCGCTAAGCATATCGACGACTCCTCGTTTCATGACACTCTCGACATGATGACCTGGATCTACTACCGCAAGCCCTAAAGCCATCGCATCATGGGCCACATGGAAGTATAAGTCACCTGTCACATATGCATCCGCTCCTTTAAAATGAGCTGCTGATACATATTTATTCCCATCCCCACCTAATACGGCTACTTTTTCAATTGACCGCTCTAAATCACCAACAACTCGCACGCCTTCTACGCCAAAGCTTGCCTTTACATGATCAGCGAACTTTTCGAGTGTCAGCGCTCGTTCGAGTCGTCCGATTCGTCCTAGACCATACACATGTCCGTCAATCTCATCACGGACCAAGTCATACGCGACTTCTTCATAAGGATGTGCATCTTTCATCGCTTTCAAGACACGCTTTTTCTGACTTTCGCGAACGACTGTTTCAATTTTCATTTCATTCACTTGCTCGGTTTCATGCGAACGCCCAATGAACGGGGTCGTTTCATCAAGCGGAGTAAATTGTCCTGTCCCAGGAACCTGAAACTGACAATCCGCATAGTCTCCGATATGTCCTGCCCCTGCCTTTCCTAGGGCACGGGAGACGTCCTGGGCGTGTGTTTCTGGCACGAATACAGATAGTTTATAGACCGGCTCTTCATACGTCGGAACGAGCACTTTCGTGTCACGCAACCCGATTGCTTCACTCATCCAGTCATTGACACCACCGACACACACGTCTAAGTTCGTATGTGCGACGTAGACCGCAATGTTATGCTGAATGCACTTCATCGTAATTTTTCCTGCCGTGGAGCGATCATTAACTTGAGATAACGGGCTAAAAATCGGGGGGTGGTGCGCAATAATCAAATCGATTTCGTTCTCAATCGCTTCGTCAACGACCGATTCGAGAACATCGAGTGTCACCATAACCCGCTTAACCTCTTTATTTAGCGTACCGATTTGCAAACCAATTTTATCACCTTCGACTGCCAGATGTTTCGGTGCAAACTCTTCAAATAATTGAATCACTTGATTGCCATTCGCCATTACTGACTCACCTCTCTCATCTTGTCACGCATTTTCTTAAATTCGACTTGCTTTTGAATCAGTGCCTCTGACTGAATCCCGTCTGCCATTTGACCGAGAACGTACTCCAACTTATCTGCTTCTCGACTCCATTTGAGCTTGAATGGTTCTGGTCGTTCCTGAATGAGAAAGGGACCGAATAACAATTGCCAATTCCGTTCATTCACTTCTTCACTGTAAATCGTTTCTATCCCTTTTTCGCCCACAAGAATCTCATATACCTTATCGTTCTCTTCCACAATCGCCTCTTCGACAAGGACATAGCCATTCTCAAGCAACCAGCTTCGAACGTGCTGCCCGTCGACGTTAGGTTGAAGAATGAGACGTTCGACCGCACCCAATTTCTCTTTACCTGCTTCAAGGATGGAACGAATCAAACTCCCTCCCATCCCGCAAATCGAGATACAAGTTGCCTCATCCTCTTTCAATACTGCGAGACCATCACCAAGTCGCACATCGATTGCATCAAGGGATTCAATCAGGTCCACTTGTGCTCTTGCAGCCTCCATCGGACCTACATTCACTTCTCCTGCGATTCCTTTTGAAATGATTCCTTGTTGAAGGGCATAACATGGTACGTATGCATGATCCGACCCGATATCGGCGAGCACACTTCCTTTAGGGATATAATCGACAACCTGCTTCAAGCGGCGGTCTAAGATGATACGTTCTTGCATTCAAGACAACTCCTTTGTTCTACTTCTTCCTTAGCGTATCGAATTCTCCGCACTTCGACAACAAAAAACGCACCCCATTATGGAGTGCGCAACCTCTTATTGTTCAATCAACCAGTTCGCAAGCACTTCTGCTTCTTCAGCCGATGCAAGACCTGCTGGCATCGACCCTTGTCCATTGACGATGATGTTTGCGATTTCTTCTGGCGAAAGGCGATCACCTACTCCAGTAAGCGCTGGACCTACGCCACCTTCAAGGTTTCCGCCGTGGCAACCTGTGCAACCCTTCGCTGCGTATAACTCTTCTGGGTTCATTTCAGTGACTGCTGGACCTTCAGCCGCTTGTTGCGCCTGATTCACACCAAAATACGATAATGATACCATGGCAATAATTGCGACGATTGCGATTGCCGCAAACGGTAACAATGGATTACGCATTGTAGTTCCCCCTCATGTTCATTCCAAATTTCTATCCAACACTATTTTACTCAAAAAATAATAAAGAAGGAAGGAAAATCACTCATTTTCCTTCCTTTCTTCTAAAACTTCACACTTTATACAAATATGAAATTAATCGAGGAAGTCTTTCAAGCGTTTGGAACGACTAGGGTGACGTAATTTACGAAGAGCTTTCGCTTCGATTTGACGAATCCGCTCACGTGTGACGCCGAATACTTTTCCGACTTCTTCAAGTGTACGTGTGCGACCATCATCTAACCCGAAACGAAGGCGAAGGACATTTTCTTCCCGGTCCGTCAACGTATCGAGGACATCCTCTAATTGCTCTTTCAACAATTCATATGCAGCCGCATCTTGTGGTGCCATCGCGTCCTGGTCTTCAATGAAGTCCCCGAGATGTGAATCGTCCTCTTCCCCAATCGGTGTTTCAAGTGAAACTGGTTCTTGAGCAATTTTTAAAATCTCACGAACTTTTTCAGGTGTGAGCTCCATCTCTTTGGCGATTTCTTCCGGAGCTGGTTCACGACCGAGATCTTGAAGCAATTGACGTTGAACACGAATCAACTTGTTGATCGTCTCGACCATGTGTACCGGAATACGGATCGTCCGGGCTTGGTCAGCAATCGCACGGGTAATGGCTTGACGAATCCACCACGTTGCGTACGTCGAGAACTTGAACCCTTTCATATAGTCGAACTTTTCGACTGCTTTAATGAGTCCCATGTTTCCTTCTTGAATCAAATCAAGGAAGAGCATCCCACGACCGACGTAACGTTTCGCAATCGATACCACAAGGCGTAAGTTTGCTTCTGCGAGACGTTTCTTCGCCTCTTCGTCTCCTTGTTCGATTCGCTTAGCAAGCTCTGTCTCATCTTTCGCGCTGAGAAGATCGACACGACCGATTTCTTTCAGATACATGCGAACCGGATCGTTGATTTTAATCCCAGGTGGTACTGACAAATCGTTTAAATCAACTTCCTCATCCTCTTTTTTCGCAGGGGTTTCTTCTGCGTCAGCTGCATCTTCTGTGACGCGGATATCTTTCGCTTCTAAATCTTCAATGAAGTTATCGATGAAATCCGAATCAACCTCAAAATGACTGAGGCGATCTTGAATCGCTTGCATTGAGACGACGCCCTTTTTCTTTCCTAACTTTTCAAGCTCTTCTATGGCGTTAAATAAATCCTCTTTCTTCTTCTCTGCCATCTAGCAGTTCAACTCCTTCCAAACTTCATCCACGATCATCGTTCTCGAAGACGACGACTACGGGCAATCAATTCTTGTAGCTTGGACGCCTGGTCTACTATACTTTCGGCGTCTTGAGCGATTTCCCTTTTTGCACGCTCGATTTGACGTTGCTCCTCATAACTGTTTATGACCCGAATGTATTCGTCTAAAACCTCTTCAGACAGTTCATCCGGTCCAGCCATCAGTTGAATTTCCGCAAAGCGCATCGCATAATCGGGGCGTTGATCACAATAACGCTCCATAAAAGGAAGCGTAACTTGATCAAATTCATCTTGTGTCATCGTTTCGGATACAACTTCATACAATGCAGAGCCAAGCATACGATGGGTTTCATCTTGATAACGAAGCCCTAAGCGGTCACGCACGAAACGAACCTGCTCCGGTCCCGTCAACATCGCGCGCAACAAGTTCTTTTCAGCTTTCATCCAACGAGGCTCACCTGTTTTACTCGAACGTTTTCGTATCGGTTCCACAGCGTCAACTGTGCGAGTTGGATTTGATTCGCTTGACGTCGGATGAGGAATTCTCGAACGAAGCGTCTCTAGCGAAATTTCAAACTCATCCGACAGCTTTTTCACATACATATCTCTTCGAATCGAATCATTCGTCTTACCAATCTCTTCAAGCATAGATTCAATAAAGCGAATCCGTTCTCCTTCTCGATTCAAGTTTTTCCCTCGCCTGAGCATCCGATTCATAAAATCAAGAACACTCAATTGTTCAGTTTCGACAAACTGTTGCCAGTGAGTTGCCCCATGTTGACGGATATAATCGTCCGGATCGGTCTTTTCTGGTAGCGGCAAAACTTGTACATCAAGTGGAGACGTTTCTAATAGGCGAATGACTTTTTGAGTCGCTTCTTGTCCCGCGTGGTCCCCATCATAACAGATGACCACTTCTTCCACGATACGAGACAGGGCTCTTGCATGTTGTGGAGAAAATGCGGTACCGAGTGATGCCACGACTTCTTTTGTCCCCGCTTGTGCCACTTGCAAAACGTCAACGTTTCCTTCGACGAGGAAGACACGTTTTTTCTTTCGCATCAATGCCCTCGCCTGGGAGAAACCGAATAACAGTTCACTTTTATTGAATAACGGTGTTTCAGCCGTATTCACGTACTTTGGCTGTCGATCATCAATCGCACGGCCACTGAAGCCCACGATGGTGCCGTCTCGATCCGCAATCGGAAAGACGACCCGTCCTTCAAATCGGTCAAAATATTCACCGGATTTAGACTTCGAAATCAAACCTGCTTCAACCATCACTTCTAAATCGAACCCTCGTCGCTCCAACAACTCGACAGTAAAGCGTCGTTGGTCTGGGGCAAAACCAATCTTATATTGCGCAATCGTCTCTTCGTTTAACTCGCGATTTCGCAAATATGACAATCCCACTTCGCCAGCTTCCGTTTTCATCAATACTTCATGATACAAGTCAGCAACGAGTCGATGCGCATCCCGCATCTGTTTGCGCCATACTTGTTCACGTGTCAATTCTTCGTCACCTTGGATGCCGTCTACTGAAATGCTCGCTCGCGTTGCTAGGCGCTCGACCGTTTCGGGAAAGGATAACCCTTCGGTCTCCATCACAAATGTAAATACATTTCCTCCGGCACCACAACCGAAACAGTGATACATCCCTTTTTCGGGCGAAACGGAGAAGGACGGAGAGTTCTCGGAATGGAAGGGACATAATCCGACCAATCGATGTCCCTGTTTCTTTAATTCGACACGTTCGCCAATCAACTCCACGATATCGGTTGCCTGTTTCACTTCTGCGATAACTTCATCTGGTATCCGTGGCATCTTGACCACTCCCTGTTTCCAATCTCGCAACGAAACGGAACGCTCATCACGTTCCGTTTCACTGTACTGTCAATACTTTATTATATCCTCTCGAAGCAACGAATACTAATTGAAACACTTATTTACTTCAGACGTCTTTAGATTGTTCGAGGTGACGCAGAATGATTCCCGCAGTCTCTTCGACAGCCTTGTTTGTCACGTCGATGACTTCACAACCGACTCGTTCATAAATCCCGCGTGCATATTCGAGCTCACGATTGATTCGCTCGAGTTGTGCATAATCCGCTTCCGGCTTCAACCCGAGTGACTTTAGGCGTTCCATTCGAATTGAAATCAACTTTTCTGGCGAGATGATCAATCCGATACATCGTTCTGCAGGTAAATCAAACAATTCCTCAGGTGGTCGTGATTCCGGGACGAGAGGCACGTTTGCGACTTTATATCGTTTGAGTGCTAAATATTGAGATAACGGTGTCTTTGACGTCCGGGAAACCCCGACAAGCACGATATCGGCTTTTTTCAGCCCGCGTGGATCCCGACCGTCATCATACTTGACGGCAAATTCCATCGCTTCGATTTTTCGGAAGTAGTCGTCATCTAGTCGATAGATGAGCCCCGGTTTCTCTCGCGGGGCTTCTTTCAATTGTCCTGATAATACGTCGAGTAAATCACCGAGCAAGTCGACCGTCTTTACTTGATGCTCTTTTCCGAGTCTCATGAGAAGAGCCCTGTGTTCCTCATTGACGAGCGTATACGCGATAATCGCCTGTTGAGCTCTCGCTTGTGTGACCACATCGATGATTGTCTGTTCATCTTCAACGAACGGGATGCGAAGTGTCTCAATTGCATTCTCGTGAAATTGGATACTCGCTGCTCGGACGACGAGTTCACATGTTTCTCCGACCGAGTCACTTACAACGAACACGAGTTGTTTCATAGTCAAATCGGTTTCCTCCTCAGATTGACTCATCGTTCGCTAACGCAATGAGCACCTTCGTCATGTTAGTTTTCGTCATTCGACCGAGAACAATCAATTTTCCATCCTTCTCTTCAACGACAGGCATGGCATCAATTTGTTTTTCAATCAATTTCATACCTGCCCGAATTAACGTTTCACCCTTCTCACATACTGTAATATTCGGCATACGCGTCATGATGACGTTGACCGGTAATTGGTCCAAATCCTGATTTCCAATCGCAGCACGGAGAAGGTCTTTACGAGATAATACACCGACCAACTCTCGATCACGTCCAACTACGAACAAGGACCCAACATCTTCCAAAAATAGTGTGACAATTGCATCATATACTGTCATTTCATCCCGAACGACTTTTGCAGACGACATGAAGTCCCCTACAGTCAAGGAATCTAGCTTTTCTCGGAGCATTGACGAGTTTCGTTTGCCAACGAACGTGTAGCCGACACGAGGTCTTGCTTCAAGTATTCCTGTCATCGTCAAGATGGCGAGGTCGGGTCGCAGGGTTGCGCGCGTCAATGACAATTCTTGCGCAATTTGTTCCCCTGTAATCGGTCCGTTCTCCTTCACAATCTCAGCAATCTTTTGTTGGCGTTCATTCAGTTGCATAGCCAACCCCCTCTAGTTTGTTTAGAGTACGAGCGCGTTGAAGTCTGCGACACTCTTAATCGTCGTAGCAAGTCGGTTCATTTCATGGAGACGGTTTTGGCGTACTGCCTCGTCCTCACTCATGACCATTGTATGTTCAAAGTACATCATAATTGGTGATTCAAGCATTTGAAGGAGCTCTAACGCTTTTTGATAATCTCCCGCCTGAACAGCATTGTTCGTTTCAGGAGCTATTCGTTCAATCGCTTCATGTAAGGCAATCTCTTCATCATTTTCAAATAATGAAGGGACGACATCTCCTGGCTCACCTTTTTTCGAAATGTTGACGACGCGCGACAATTGCTCAATCAAAGATTTTGCATTCGTCGATACGAAGTGTTGAATTGCTTGTGCACGAGCATCAAGGCGATTGATTGTCAATGTCGTCGTCAATACCGCGTCAATCACATCGTAGCGGACCTTCTGTTCTTGTAGACGGTATTTCAACCGGAGTTTGAAGAAGTCCACCAGCTGATCCTTGACTTGTTCTTTATCGGCTTCGAAGAGTCCTGCCTTCAGCTGTAATTCGACAATTTTTGAAAGCAGCTTGTCGAGTGAGAGATCAATTTTCCAATCTCCAAGAATTTGAACGACCCCTTGAGCTTGACGACGTAGGGCGAACGGGTCTTGCGAACCACTTGGAATCATGCCGATTCCGAAAAATGCTACAATCGAATCAAGCTTGTCCGCTAGAGCAAGTACAGCACCTGTTGCCGTCTCCGGGGACTGATCTCCCGCGAAGCGTGGCATATAATGCTCACGAACAGCTGCCGCCACTTCCTGATCCTCACCTTGCTGAAGCGCGTACTTCTCACCCATGATTCCTTGAAGCTCAGTGAACTCGTATACCATCTGACTGACGAGGTCAAACTTATGAATCGCACCGGCACGGCTGACTTTTTCGATATCTGCGTCAAATAAAGGTGCGAGCATCTGCGCGATTTCAGTCACGCGACGTGCTTTCGCTCCAGTCGTCCCCAATTTTTCATGGAATACGATGCGATCGAGACGAGCGAGTTGGTCATCAATCTTTGTCTTTTTGTCCTCCTCATAGAAGAAGACGGCATCTGCAAGACGAGCACGGATGACTTTTTCATTCCCGCGCGCCACGTTTTCTAGGTGCTCTGCATTTCCATTTCGGACCGTGACAAAGTAGTTTTTCAACGTTTCGTCGATATAAACTGGGAAGTAACGTTGATGCTCTTTCATCGTTGTGATGAGTACTTCCTCAGGGAGGTCGAGATACGCCTCCTCAAATTCTCCGAAGAGGGCAGTCGGCCATTCGACTAAGTTTGTGACCTCTTCGAGTAAGTCAGCATCAAGCGGAACTGTCCATCCTTGTTTTGTGGCAAGTTCCTTAATTTGACGTTCGATTTCAGCTTTACGAGTCTCGTAGTTTGCCATGACAAACGCAGACTCTAATGTCTCTACATACGCTGCTGGTGATTCGACGACAACGTCTCCTTTACTGAGGAAGCGATGACCACGCGTCACGTTGCCGGTTTTCACGCCTTCGATTGTAAAATCGATGATGTCCTTACCAAATAGAGCAATCAACCAACGAATCGGACGCATGTAGCGTAAACTACTCGTTCCCCACTTCATATTTTTTGGGAACGTCAGGCTACGAACGACGTCTTCGAGACCGTTTAACAATGAGCTTGTTTCCTGACCTTCTTCATGACGTTCTGCGAAGACATACTCGACCCCTTTTTCTTCTGCGAAGTACAGGTCCTCGACTGTCAATCCACGACCGCGAGCAAATCCTTGCGCCGCTTTTGACCAGTTCCCTTCCGCGTCCTGAGCAATCTTCTTAGCAGGTCCACGGAGTGTTTCTTTCAAATCCTGTTGCGTTTCGGCTACATCACGAACGATGACGGACAAGCGACGCGGTGTAGAATAAACCTCAATCGACCCAAATTCAACACGAGCTTCTTTTAAAAACGCATCAACACGTTCTGCCAATTGTTTCTCCGAACGCAAGACGTATTGAGCCGGTAGCTCTTCTAATCCAATCTCTAGTAAAAGGTCACGCATTCAAGTCACCTGCTTTCTCTTGTTTCAAAAGTGGGAAACCAAGGCGTTCCCGTTCTTCAATAAATTTAGCAGCACATGTACGTGACATGTTACGTACTCGTTGAATGAATCCGGTACGTTCCGTCACCGAAATGGCGCCTTTCGCATCCAACAAATTGAATGTGTGCGAACATTTCAAAATGTAATCGTACGCAGGGAAGACAAGATTCTCTTCAAGAGCACGTTTCGCTTCTTTCTCATATGTGTCGAATAACGTGAACAGCATGTCGACATCCGATAATTCAAACGTATATTTCGAGTGTTCGAATTCAGGTTGGTAGAAAATATCACCGTATTTGAAGCCGTCTGTCCATACGAGATCGAATACACTCTCCACTTCTTGAATGTAAGAGGCGAGACGTTCGAGTCCGTACGTGATTTCTACGGCAATCGGGTCACACTCGATTCCACCGACTTGTTGGAAATACGTGAATTGCGTGATTTCCATCCCGTTTAGCCAGACTTCCCAACCGAGACCAGCTGCTCCGAATGTCGGGTTTTCCCAATTATCTTCAACGAAACGAATGTCGTGCTCAAGCGGATTGATTCCGATCAACTCGAGACTTTCTAAGTAAAGTTCTTGAATGTTGCTTGGAGAAGGTTTCATGATCACCTGGAACTGATGGTGTTGATACAGACGGTTAGGGTTCTCACCATAACGTCCATCAGCCGGACGGCGTGATGGTTCTGTGTAACAAACGTTCCAAGGTTCTGGACCTAGAGTTCTTAACGTAGTCATTGGGTTCAGCGTTCCTGCCCCTTTTTCAACATCGTACGCTTGCATCGTCAAACAACCTTTTGATGCCCAAAAGTTTTGTAGCGTGAGAATGATTTCTTGCATAGTCATATGCTTCATAAATGACACCTCCAATAGTATTGAAACGACAAAAAACGCCCCTATGTGCCTAGCACATAGGGACGGGATTGATTCCCGCGGTTCCACCCTACTTGCCCCAACATCGGGGCCACTCTTAAAGATGTGGGCGCTCTGGAATCGCCGTTCACCCTTCTCATGACGTTCGGCTCACACTATCCCGAACTCGCTTAACTCATGACAGGAAGAGTTACTTTTTTCCTTCATCGCGCACGCTATTTCATTTGTCTAATCGTAACTCATCGTATCGAATTCACTATAAAAAGTCAATCCTCATTCAGATGAAGTCGAATCATTTGGTCGAGTACACGCTTTGTCTTCAATCGCAACCCACTATACGATTCCATATATGCATCAAATAGCTGACGTAAAAGAATTCTTGACTCGTCTGATAGCGGTACGTTTCGAAATTCTGATAGATTGTGCTTACTCATCAAATAGAGAAGTTTCGCCAGGCGTTCCGACAGCCGAATCGTTCCTTCTTCTTGATGCCTTGCACATAAAAAGCCACCAGATGCAACAGAGAAGTACATCGGGTCCGTTACGTCCCCGCATCGCACACAACCCGTTAATACAGGGGAAACACCTAACAGATGTAAAATGCGTAATTCAATATGATGGGTGATTACGTCTGCATCCATCCCCGCATTCAACGCTTGGAGAGCATCTTGTAAAATTCGAAACAGTGGACGATTCTGCACCCGATCTTCCACAGAGCGGTCGACAAGCTCTAACCAATACATCGCGTACGACATCCGCACAACATCTTTTCGAATCTCCGGGTAGGAGGTGACGACATCGGACGATTTTAACTGAGCCAGTCCCCGGCTAGACGGAAAAATATATATACCTTCTACGAACGGCTGACTCGAAGCGTGAAATCGGCTGCCCGGTTTCTTTGCGCCTCGTGCCATAATCGCAACTTTGCCGAGTTCTTCTGTAAACAATGTCACGACTTTATTCGATTCACCATAATTGACGGTACGAATGACGACTCCCGTGACTTTTTGTAACATGGCTTAATACTCGTCGTCGCGGAAACCGAGGTCACGTAGCTGACCCATCTTGTTACGCCAGTCTTTCTGAACTTTGACCCAAAGGTTCAAATACACTTTCGTACCGAGAAGAGCCTCGATATCGTGGCGGGCATCTGTTCCGATTTCGCGAAGCATCGTCCCTTCTTTCCCGATAATGATCCCTTTTTGAGAATCCCGTTCCACCATGATCACGGCTTCGACGTCGATCATCTCGGAGTTTTCACGTTTCTTAATCGATTCGATGGCCACAGCGATTGAGTGTGGCACTTCATCGCGTGTCTTATGCAACACTTTCTCACGAATCATCTCAGAGATAATAAAACGCTCCGGATGGTCGGTCACTTGATCGGCAGGATAATACATCGGTCCTTCCGGCAATAACTTTTTGATTTCACCTAAGAGCGGTTCGACGTTATTGCCTTGTAGCGCCGAAATCGGGACGTACGCTGCAAAATCCAGTTCATTCGTATACTGTTCAATCACCTTTGGTAGTTCGTCGGGATGAATTAAATCAATCTTGTTCATAACCAAGATGATTGGTGTATCGAGCCCTTTAAGCTTCTCAATGATAAAATCGTCCCCGGCACCACGAGGTTCAGTCACATTCACCATGAAAAGAATCGCATCGACTTCGCGAAGGGCATTCGTCGCTACTTTCATCATGAAGTCACCGAGACGATGTTTCGGTTTATGGATTCCCGGAGTATCGATGAATATGATTTGTGAATCATCCGTCGTGTATACGCCTTGTACTTTATTTCGTGTCGTTTGCGGTTTATCCGACATGATGGCAATCTTTTGACCAATCACGTGATTGAGGAATGTTGATTTTCCAACGTTCGGTCGGCCAATGATCGACACGAATCCAGATTTAAAATCTTCTTGATACATAGTGCACCTGCTTTCTCAATTTCAGAACTCTTAGTATAGCACGTTCCATAGCCTTGGACCGAATATAATGAGTGCCGTTACGCCAGCACCTATAGAGGCGACTAGTACGGCTCCTGCGGCAACATCTTTCGCTTGCTTCGCGAGCGGATGGACATCTTTCGTGACGAGATCGACCGCTCGCTCGATGGATGTATTCATCAGCTCTAAACTAATGACTGCAACCACCCAACCGAGCAGAATCAAATTTTCACGCACCGACGTTTGTAACCATATCGCAAAGGTGAATACGAGTAGGGCCGATATGAGATGAAGCCGCATATTCCGTTCTGCGCGAACGGCATGCAGAATTCCTTCGCACGCCACTCGGAAGGGTCTCACACGTTGCCCCGCTTCAATTCGAAGTGAGTGAGGACTGCCTCTTGCCTTGTAGTCATCTCCGCTTCATCCTCCGCTGTCATATGATCGTAACCTAATAGATGAAGGAATCCATGGATAGCCAAGAAGCCAAGCTCTCGCTCGAACGAATGACCATAGTCAGCGGCTTGCTCCCGGCAACGTTCTACCGAGATGACCAAATCACCAAGGAGGTGCGGCTCGTCTTCGTCGAGTGTGAAGTCCAACTCATCTTCGCCCATCTCATCAAAGGCAAAGCTAATGACGTCGGTCGGGGCATCTTTCCCTCTCCATTCCCGGTTCACCTCATGAATTTCCGCATTTGTTAAGTAAGTGACCGATAATTCGCTCGGCTCTTCCACCTCTTCTAATTGAGCGGCATGTTGTAAAATCGATTCAACGAGCTCAATTTGAGATGTTGTTAACAGTTCATGTTCATCGTTCGAGATGATTTGCATGTAGTTCTCCCTCTTTCTTTAATTCTGGATATTCAATTCGTTCATGGAACAAACCGGTCAATGTCTCACACGCACTTTCTCCGACAAGCCAAATCTCCTTTGTCGTTAACTCGCATTCTTCAAATTGTCCATCCGCTAACTTATCACGGATGATGGAGCGGACGAGCATCCGAATTTTCTCCGGTGTCGGCTGTTTTTGCGAACGGACGGCTGCCTCAATCGAGTCGACAATCATGACGACTGCCGCTTCACGAGTTTGAGGTTTCGGACCAGGGTATCGGAAGCGAGACTCCAAAGCGTCCTTTTCTTGATCTTCTTTCGCCTTCACATAGAAGTATTTCAATAAAGATGTTCCATGATGCTGTTCAGCAATATCGATAATTTCTTTCGGTAACTTATAGCGCCGCAACAAATCGGCCCCATCGTAAGGGTGAGCCATGATGATATCCGCAGATTCTTCAGGTGTCAGCCGGTCATGCGGATTTCCTCCACCTTGCTGGTTTTCAATGAAGTGAAGCGGTCGCTCCGTCTTCCCGAGGTCGTGATAATAACTTGCGACCCTCGCGAGCAAGCCATCTGCTCCAATTGCTTCACAGGCAGATTCCGCCAAGTTCGCCACCATCATACTATGATGATACGTGCCCGGTGCTTCCATTAATAATTTTCGTAATAATGGATGCGTCGGGCTCATCAACTCGATGAGTCGACTAGACGATAAGACCCCAAACCACGGCTCTAGAAAAGGTAAGAACCCGAACGTCAAGACTATGGATAAAAGGGCGCTGATTACGGCAAATCCCGATAGATACATCGCCATTTCCCATGAGATTTGCACGTTCCGCAACAAGAGCAAGGCAATCACCATGATGATGTTCACGAGACCGAGCAACACACCTGACAAGAACAAACGCTTCCGCTGAATTTTAGGTTCGACCAAAAAGACAGCTAAGAAACTTCCTGTCGCAACGTACACCAAGGTCATGAAATTCGTACTTTGTCCAAAAGTGACAACGATACTCCCGGCAATCATCGTTATAAATGCCGATGCGAGCGCCACTCGTTCATCGATGAGAATCCGCAACAATAATACGACGAACGCGGTCGGTGCCAAGATATATGCGTATGTCGTATAGTCGACCCCGATGTATCCGACACCAAAGAAAATGCCGAGTTGTAAGAGTAATAGCCCATACACCGTTACTAAGATTTTTGGACTCAGCAATAGATCTTTAATCTTTGAACGGATGAGCATAAACAAAAATCCACCGGTCAACAACGCACTGAGTAAGAATGACCCAAATAACGGTGCAAGCGAACGGTTCGGATCAATCGCTCCAGAGAGTTCAAGCTTTCGATACACCTCTCGCGTAACGACTTCTCCTTGGTTTACGAGAAGTTGCCCTTCCTGAATGATGACTGGATCGACCGCATCGACGGCTTCCTGTTCCTTTTGACGGGTCGCCTCGGAATCGAATACATAGTTTGGCACGATGAGTTCATCGCTTAATGTTTTTGAGATGGCCCGGAATTCAAACGAGAGCGGCGATTGATCGATAATCGCAGCCGCTCGGTCCCGAGCCTCGGCAACCGCCTCGGAACTCGTTTCAATCCGATCGTCCATCACTTGCTGTAGTGCGGTCACCGTCACATCCTCGACCGTTTGACGGGTATTTTTGTCGGCTTCAAGAAGCGAATTTAATTCTTCATCAGCGAGAGCCCCATTTGCCTCAGTAGAATTCAGACGATTCTTAATATCTGCAAGTTCCGTCTCGTCATCGGTTTTGTCAAAAGCTGCGAACAATTGCTCGACTTTTGCAATTTGTTGATCAGCGAATTCCCGTCTCAGCGAGAACTGGCTCCCCACACCGTTCGTCACTTCCTGCTTCAACCGTTCGGTCGCCACTCGATCCTCGACAGTGATAGGAGACCGAATATCTTGTTCGGCAATCCCTAGCGGTTCCACACTGATGATGGATGGTCGCACTGTGAAATAAAGAATGGCACCTAATAGTAGGAAGAAAATAAGCGAGATGGTCGCGACGGTCCAGTTTTTAGCTTGCTGCATTCGTGCCCCCCCTTTCACGATTTATGACCTCTTTTGTCTGCTTATGTGATATCTGTACTATAAGCATTGATAATTTTCTTGACGAGTGGATGGCGAACTACGTCCGAGGCACTGAAGTGTTCGAAATGAATCCCGTCCACGCCTTCTAAGAGGTGTAGTGCTTCTTGTAATCCCGACGCCTTCCCTTTTGGTAAATCGACTTGTGTCAAATCCCCTGTGACCACCATTTTTGATCCAAAACCAAGTCGTGTCAAAAACATCTTCATTTGTTCTTTTGTCGTATTCTGAGCCTCATCTAAGATAACGAACGCATCTTCTAGCGTCCGTCCACGCATATAAGCGAGAGGAGCCACTTCAATCGTTCCTCGTTCTAACAGACGGTTCGTCTGTTCAACCCCGTATACATCAAATAAGGCATCATATAATGGACGAAGATATGGATCTACTTTTTCTTTTAAGTCTCCTGGTAAAAAACCTAGGTTTTCACCAGCTTCAACGGCAGGGCGTGTCAGGATGATTCGTTTGACTTGGCCTTCTTTTAACGCTCGAGCGGCTAGAACGACCGCCAAATACGTTTTCCCTGTCCCGGCAGGTCCGATTCCAAAAACGAGGTCCCGTCGTTCAATCGCACGAACATACCGACTTTGCCCAACAGTTTTAGCACGAATCGGTTTCCCTTTGTTCGTCGTGAAGACGACCCGCTCATAATGTTCGAGCAGTTCATCCCCTTTTCCGACTTGGATATGTTGGATGACACTAATGGCGTCACTTTCATTTAGACGCGCACCTTTTTTTACCAATTTTTGCAAAGTAAGAATAACTTGTTTCGTCACCTCTAACGCTTCACTCGAATCGGCTTGGATAATCAACTCCTCACCTCTAGGGATGAGCGCTACTTTTAATTCTGTTTCAACCGCCTGGAACACTTCATCTTTCGGTCCGAGTAAAGCTTGCGCTTCATTCGCTTGTTCCATTACGAATGGTATTTTATCAGTCATAATCAATGGATGCATTGCCCCCTCATAAAATCAGATATTCCTCTTTTACTTTAGCACTATCACGCCTATCGTGAAAGAAAGACCGCGTAATTTCCACATGCAAAAGGCAGTAACATCACGTCACTGCCTTCCTGTTACTTTTTTCGTTTCGAGACTGGAGGTTGTAAAACCTCACTCCAAATGACAGCTTCCCGCATCCGTTTTTTCGAAATTTTCGTTTTTCTCGGTTTTATTTCCTGTGGAATCGGTGGAATTTTAACCGCTTGCTCGAACTGAGCACTCACTTTCGGCATCTCGACTTGACGTTCACGAGGAAGTTGTCGCTCTTCCGTTCGCGCCACTCGTCGTCTCACCTTTTGTGATACAGGCTTCTTCTCTGATTCGGAGTCATCAAACGACGATTCAATTTCTTTCATCACGTCCCCGACCGAATCCAAGTAGCGTTTCAGTTCACTGCTTTGAGGACGGTCGTCAGAGGACGATGACTTTTCAAGCCGCTTCATCACTGCCGAGGCAATACCGAAGGCGGCTAACAAAAGTACCCAAAGTCCATCCATATCAATCACTCGCTATCTGATTCAGAATCGACAGGTGATCCAATCGCTTTTCGCATTTCTGTATCCGCTTGAACGTTCAAGTAATTCACGTAATCCATGACACCTAGCTTTCCGTGACGCAATGCTTCGGCCATCGCGAGCGGGACTTCCGCTTCCGCACTGACGACCTTCGCGCGCATCTCTTCAACAGAAGATTTCATTTCCTGTTCGCGGGCAATCGCCATCGCACGGCGTTCTTCCGCCTTCGCTTGCGCAATCTTTTTGTCCGCTTCGGCTTGGTCAGTTTGTAAAACCGCACCGATATTCTTACCGATGTCGATGTCTGCAATGTCAATCGATAGTATTTCAAACGCTGTCCCCGAATCTAATCCTTTTGTAAGAACGGTACGCGAAATCAAATCTGGATTCTCTAATACATGTTTATGATTGTTTTGAGAACCAATCGTCGATACGACACCTTCTCCGACACGGGCGATAATCGTTTCTTCCCCTGCACCACCGACGAGACGGTCGATGTTGGCCCGTACCGTAATGCGTGCTTTTGCCTTCACTTCAATCCCGTCCATCGCTACACCTGCGATAAATGGTGTTTCAATGACTTTTGGGTTAACCGACATTTGTACGGCTTCAAGTACGTTCCGACCTGCCAAATCGATGGCTGCAGCGCGCTCAAATGATAATTCGATATTTGCACGGTGTGCGGCAATCAACGCGTTCACTACGCGGTCGACGTTACCACCTGCCAAGAAGTGACTCTCTAGCTGATTTGTGTTTAACTCGATTCCCGCCTTGACCGCTTTAATCAACGGGTTGACAATCTTTGATGGAACGACGCGACGAAGGCGCATCCCAATCAATGTGAAGATTGAGACATGAACGCCTGCAGCAAACGAACTGATCCATAATCCAACTGGTACGAACGTGAAGAATATGGCAAGTGCAATTAATCCTCCACCTGTAATGAGTAACGTCGTCAGTAATTCTGGTGTCATTCTGTTACATCCTCCTTCGGTTCTACAAAGTTTCGAACGACAATTCGCCCTGAGTCCACTTTATATACCTGAATTTTTGTCTGCTGATCGAGATAGCTACCTTCTGTCACGACGTCGATTCGTTCTCCGTCAATCTCAGCAGTACCTGCTGGGCGAAGTGGGGTCAAGGTGACACCCACCTTTCCGAGAAGTTGTTTTCGGTCTTCATGGGACAGGTAACCTTTTTCGGTAGATGTCGAATCGGTTAAGATCAACCCTTTATAAATGAGCGGACGATTCGTACTCAAGCGGCGATACGCCCAAAATCCAAGTCCTGTGAGCACCGCTGCCGCCAGACCAACCGAAAGCCACAGCTGACCAATTGTCGCACCAGCCATAATCAAACTGGCAACAACCGCCCCAATACCAAGCAAACCGAACAATCCAAAGCCTGCTACGAACACTTCAATTCCAAGAAGGACGACTCCGACGAAAAAGACTGTCAGAATCACTCCGAGACCAAATGTCATCGTCTTGCTACCCCCTTCCAAATTCAAAGCTATCTCCTATCTCTAGTGTATACGAAACAAGATTGAATGTGGTTTCAGAATACGCAAAAAAAGCAGAAACTTTCGGTTTCCCAAAAAGTTTCTGCTTTTTCATCAATTCGTCAACTGTTGTTTGACGATTCGGTTCACAAGACCACCGTCTGCCTTGCCTTTTACTTGCGGCATGACGACGCCCATCACCTTACCCATATCCGATGGAGCAGATGCGTTCGTTTGAGCAATTGCTGCTTGGACGATCTTAGTCACTTCATCTTCTGAGAGTTGTTCAGGCATATAGGCTTCTAGGACGACAATTTCTTCTGCTACTTTGGAAGCAAGGTCTTCACGACCAGCGCTTTCGAATTCTCGGAGGGAGTCTCTGCGCTGTTTCATCTCTCGGTTGAGCACCGTGAGTTCCTCTTCCTCGGTAAGATCTTGACGGCCTAGTTTGATAGCCTCATTTTGGAGCGACGCTTTCACCATTCGGATCGTCGTAAGACGATCTTTTTGTTTAGCGCGCATGGCTTGCTTCATGTCGTCCGTCAAGCGTTCTTGAAGACTCATGAGCCAACACCCTCTCTACAAATGAAACTGGAATCAGAATTTCTTACGCTTACGCGCAGCTTCTGATTTCAATTTACGTTTTACGCTTGGCTTTTCGTAGTGACGACGTTTACGAACTTCGGCAAGTGTGCCATCTTTCGAAACACCGCGTTTGAAACGACGAAGAGCGTCTTCAAGCGATTCGTTTTTACGGACACGAGTTTCCACTAGTTTTCCCTCCCTCCGAATTACACGACTAAGGAAACGTGTTTCACACGTCATATCATATTATAGTGAAATTAAGTCGTGTGGTCAACCACTTATTAATAGTCGCTGTCTGAACGTCCACCAGTGACAATCGCAATACCTGCTGATGCACCGATTCGTGTAGCTCCAGCATCAATCATCGCCTTTGCACCTTCGAAGTCACGAACACCACCTGAAGCTTTTACGCCGAGGTCTGGTCCAACTGTTTCGCGCATGAGGCGAATGTCTTCGACAGTTGCTCCACCAGTTGAGAAACCAGTTGATGTTTTCACGAAATCTGCTCCAGCCTTAACTGAAAGTTCAGCAGCTTTCTTGATTTCTTCTTTAGTAAGCATGCATGTTTCAAAGATGACTTTGACAAGTGTACCGTTTGCCGCTTCAACAACCGCACGGATGTCACGCTCTACGAGATCGTAGTCGCCGTCTTTGAGTGCTGCGATGTTGATGACCATGTCAACCTCATCTGCACCATTTGCGATCGCGTCTTTTGTTTCGAACGCTTTCACCTCAGGTGTGTTCGCTCCAAGCGGAAAACCGATGACCGTGCATACTTTGACGTCATCATCTGATTTGAGCTCTTGCGCAGCATACTTGACCCAAGTCGGGTTGACACAAACACTCGCGAATTTGTACTCGAGCGCCTCTGCACATAGTTTTGTAACCTGGTCTTTTGTTGTTTCAGCTTTCAATGCTGTGTGATCGATATAACGGGCTAATTCCATTATTCATTTCCTCCTCTGACATATAAGTCTGACATCTAACATATTACCATGTTTTTTTGAGATGTAACAGCTTTCAAATTCAAATTAACTGACGACGTTTACGGGCAACGACCCAACTGTTCCAACTGAAGAAGAAAATAGCGAGCCAAATGCAGGTGAAGGCAAAGATATGATACGACGTAAACGGTTCATGGTACATGACGACCCCGATAATCAAGCTAAGTGTCGGTGCGATAAATTGAAGAAACCCGACGAGAGTGAATGGAATCTGTTGTGCCCCATACCCGAACAAAAGAAGTGGTAACGCCGTGACTACGCCCGTCCCGAGGAGCGCAACCCAAATCACAGGAGACACATCAAAAGCGATGTTGTCGGTGACGACTTGATTCCCGAGGAAGAGCAGCGCCACAGGGACGACTGCTAACGTTTCAATCCCTAGGCTGACTGTCGAGGCAAGGGGGCGTCGTTTTTTCACCATCCCATAAAATCCGAACGTACTCGCTAAAACGAATGAGATCCAAGGGAACGAGCCGTATCCTAACGTCAATACGAGTACCCCAACCGAGGCAATTCCGACAGCTATCCATTGGACTCGGTTTAATGATTCCCGAAATACGAGCACCCCTAACACCATACTGACAAGTGGATTTATGTAATACCCAAGAGACGCTTCGATAATATATCCGTGATTGACTGCCCATATGTACACAAACCAGTTTGCGCTAACGATGAATCCGTTTAACATGAATGCGTTTCGCGTAGCACGATGTCGAAGGGCGTAACCGAACTCTTTCCACTGATTTGTCCATCTCAGGACGAGTAAGATAAATAAAAATGACCAAACGATTCGATGCGCCAAAATTTGACCGCTCGGCACTTCTTGTAAAAATTTCCAATAAATCGGAAGGACGCCCCACATGACGTAGGCCCCGATTGTCGTCAACACTCCCTTATTCACACGTTCACCCGCTCTCTTTCAAGTTAAAAACAGTTTAGTCGATGAAAGACTTCCGATACAATACTTTTTTCTCATGAAAAAAGGACGCGAAAACGCGCCCTGACTGTTTATTGCTTCACTTGCTCGATCGCCGACAAAGCTTGCGCCAAATCTTCCATCAAGTCATCAATGTCTTCGAGTCCGACCGAAATACGAACGAGCCCATCGGTGATTCCGAGTTCCGCTCGACGTTCAGCCGGAATCGACGCATGTGTCATGCGGGCCGGAACACTGATCAAGCTCTCTACTGCACCTAAGCTCTCAGCAAGCGTAAAGTATTTCGTCTTCGCGACCATCATTTCCGCCGCTTCCGCTGAACCAACATCGAATGCAATCATCCCACCGAACCCGCGCGCTTGAGATAAATGTATACGTTTCGCTTCTTCACTTGAAACACTTGGGTGGAGCACACGGGACACGCTCTTTTTAGATTGTAAAAATTCGACCAATGCACGAGCATTTGATTCAATTTCCTCCATCCGGACGGCCAGCGTCTTGATGCCTCGAACAACAAGGAAGCTGTCTTGTGGTCCGAGTACTGCCCCAACAGAGTTTTGAAGGAAGGCCAAAGCCTCGCCTTGTTCTTCCGTACGAGCGACAACTACTCCCGCCACGACGTCACTATGTCCACCCAAGTACTTCGTTGCACTGTGGAGGACATAGTCTGCTCCAAGATCGATTGGATTTTGGAAATAAGGCGTCATGAACGTGTTATCCACGACGAGTGGGACGTCTGCCTCATCTGCAATCGTGCGCATCGCGCGAATGTCCGTCACATTTAGAAGCGGGTTGGTCGGTGTTTCGACATAAATCATTTTCGTGTTCGTTTGAAGCGCATTCCGAACCGCTGTTTCATCGGATGTATCGACAAAAGTTGCTTCCAAGCCTCGTGACTGAAATACTCGATTGAATACACGGTATGTTCCTCCATACACGTCAGATCCGACGATGACGTGGTCTCCTGATTTTAGTAGCATGAGCACCGTCGAGATGGCTGCCATCCCAGAACCAAATGCAAAGCCTTGTACACCGCCTTCAATGTCGGCAATGAGTGTCTCGAGCGCTGTTCGCGTCGGGTTTGCCGACCGAGAATACTCGTATCCTTCTCGTAAGTTCCCGATCCCGTCTTGCTTGTATGTGCTCGTTTGATAAATCGGTGGTGTGACGGCTCCTGTCAATGGATCTGTCGTCTTACCGCCGTGAATGAGTGCTGTCTTTGTACGCATGTTCTGCCTCCTTGACAATTCCTTGACTTAAATATCGTTCTGCACTGTCCGGCAAGATTGTGACAATCGTGCCTTCCGTCAATTGATTTGCTTCCTTTACACACGCTGCGATGGCGGCACCTGATGAACTACCGATGAGCAGTCCTTCCTGTTTCGCCAAATGTGCCACATAGTAGAACGCTTCTTCATCCGTGATCGTATGGATCGCATCCACATAAGACCGCTCCAAAAATGGTGGCCATTTCTCAACGCCGATTCCTTCCGTTTTATGAAGGCCCGGTTCACCACCGTTTAAAACCGATCCGACCGGCTCCACAACGACAGTTCTCGTACCGAGAGGTTTCAGCGTTTGCGCGACACCAGTGAACGTTCCTCCCGAACCAGCTCCGGCTATGAACACGTCAATCCGAGGCAGGTCGTTTAGAAGTTCACGAGATAGAATGTCAACGTATGCGTCCGGGTTGTCCCGGTTTGAGAACTGTTCCGGGACATAGGCGTCATGCTCTTTCGCCAATTCGACCGCGTGATGGATTGCGCCTTTCATCCCAAGTTCTGTCGGCGTGTTGACGACCGTGGCCCCCAAGAGTCGCATGAGCGCTTGTTTCTCTTGACTAAACTTTTTAGGGGTTACGGTAAAAAGACTAATCCCGAACCGTTGGCAAGCAAGGGCGAGACCAATCCCGGTGTTCCCGGCTGTCGGTTCGATCACCGTGCCACCTGGTGCGACATCTCCGCGCTCAATTGCTCGTTCAATCAAATTCATGCCGAGTCGGTCTTTCACACTTCCACCCGGATTCATCATCTCGAGCTTTCCGTACACTTTGACATTTGCGGGTACGGGAAGTGAATGGAGTTCAATGAGCGGTGTATCCCCGATGAGCTCGTAGACGTCACGGACAATCATCTTACGCTTCGTCCTTAAAGATAATATGCCACTCGTCTCGCTTTGCGAGCATATCTGAAGCTAACTTCTTTGCTCCTTCAAAATCATGATGGTTTGCGCTTCCACATTGTACGGGGTTTTGTGCCGGCAATTCCTCTGCATTCATCGCATCGCGTAAAGTGGCTTCCACCAAATCGATTATTCGGTCATAATCCCCGTCATTCAACATCGTCCAATAGAATCCTGTCTGGCATCCCATAGGTGAAACATCAACGATATCATTTGAATGATTACGACTGTTTTCCGCAATCAAATGTTCGAGTGAGTGAACCGCACGCATTGGCATGAGGCCTTCGTTCGGTTGAATGAAACGAATATCATATTTATAGATCGTGTCAGCTGACCCCTCTTTCACGCCAGCCAGACAAACATACGGAGCCTGAACTTTCGTATGATCTAAGTTAAAACTTTCAACGTTATATGTTTTCATGTGTAATTCCTCCTCGATACTTAGTGGCTACTACGAGCCATACGAACTTATTTTTTTGCGTCATCATCACGTTATAACCATTCGCTTCTAACATAGAACGAATCGTTGTCGTATATGGATAGTATTCACGATTCAAGTCTTCAACTAGGTCTGAGTAACTGTTAGCCTTCGCCCAATCGATGATGTCCTGACGGGATGCCGGAGATTCAAACATCGTGTCGAGCAACACGAACTTCGGATGTCCCCATTCTCCGACATATTGACGAATCGCCGTCTCCTTTTCAGAATCCTTCAAATGATGAAAAGCATACGACGACACGACCGTATCGACTTGTGAAAAGTCTGGATATCGGAGAAAATCGCCTTCCTGAACTTCAATACCTAATTTGTCAATCGCAATCTGCCGCATCTCCGGAGACGGTTCAATCGCGATCAACGGATGTCCTTTTAGAATGCGACTACTCAGGTTACCCGTCCCTACACCGAACTCAAGCACCGTTCCTTCAACGTGTAGCGCAACTTCATCCAACATTTGTTCATACTCAACAAACACCTCATGATATTGCTCGTCATGACCTTCGACAGCCGTATCGTAATCTTTTGCCCAATCTTTAAAGATGTCCATGAATGGTAAGTTCATAGCGCCACCCCAATCTTTATCCTTACTAATTTGATATGTATTATCGGCATTTAACATTAACGCTAGATTACCAGGTTTTTTTACTCGTTTCAAGTCGTTAGCTAGATTTTTTATTCTATCTATAAAGGATATAGGCCTTATGTGTTAGGCCTTTAGTAATTGTCAGAACATTAAAATTTGTGCAAAAACACTCCCCTATTTTACAAAAAAATCCACCGTTATTATGTTAAATAGCGTTATGATAGTCTTCAATGTTAGGAATCGCTTTTTTACAAATAATAACAAATCACAGGGGGCTAACACGTTGTTACGTAAAAAAATCTATCTGAACGCATCACTCGCCACATGTATCGCATTATCACCAGCACTGATTCAAGCTAGTACATCATCTGTTTCAGCAGAAGCATCCGCAAAACCAAAACTTGTGCTCGAAAAGAAGCAGAAAAAAGTAAGGGTCGTGGTTGAACTCGTAGGAGACCCAGCGATTGCAGAAGCTGCTCAAAAAGGAAAAAAATTTAATGAATTAACAAAATCGGAACAAAACAAGGCTCAAGAATCTGTGGAGTCCGAACAAAAACGGGCCGAGTCTGCTCTAAAGAAACAAGGGGTGACCGCTTCTCCGATTGAAGAGTTCACAACTGTCTTTAACGGCTTCTCAACGTTCCTGTCAACAAGTGAAATTGCTAAAGTCGAAGCGTTACCTGAAGTCGCGACCGTTCACATCGTCAACGAATATGAGCGTCCAGAAGTGAAGCCAGATATGATCACGAGTAACGGGATGGTCCAAGCTGAGCAAACATGGGGTGATTATGGATTTGCAGGCGAAGGGACAGTCGTCGCTGTCATCGACTCAGGAATTGACGCTGATCATCGTGACTACCGAATCACAGACGCAAAAATGGCAGAATTGACGAAATCAGAAGTCAATCAGGCAATTGCATCATTCGATTTACCTGGAGCTTTTGTGAACGAGAAAGTTCCATACGCTTATAACTATTACGATGAGAACGATGATATTAAGGATGATTCTCCAGGCGCATCGATGCACGGTCAACACGTCTCAGGAACGGTTGCCGCGAATGGTGACTTGGAAAATGGAGGCATCAAAGGTGTCGCTCCAGAAGCACAAATCTTAGGTTTGAAAGTATTCAGTAACGATCCAAATTACGCATCTACATATGGTGATATTTATATTAAAGCGATTGATGATGCAATCAAGCTCGGAGCGGACGTCATCAACATGAGTCTCGGTTCTACCGCTGGATTTGTGAATGCTGATTCTCCAGAGCAACAAGCCGTTCAACGCGCCGTCGACAACGGAATCTTCATGTCGATTTCCGCAGGGAACTCCGCATACTTCGGTCACGGATTCGACTTGCCGACCGCTTCAAACCCAGATACGGGCGTCGTTGGGGCACCAAGTGTCAGTCAAGCGTCAACATCGGTTGCGTCTCTTGAGAACGATCAAATTCAATTGGATGCATTTCGCGTCGGGAATGAAAAAATCGGATGGAAGAAGCAAGACGGTCCTGCTTTCAAGGAAGGTACATATGACATCGTATATGTCGGAGACGGACAATCGGAAAATTATGAAGGGAAAGACGTAAAAGGAAAACTCGTCCTCGCCGTGCGTGACGGCGGATACTTCTATTCGAAGATTCAAAAAACTGCTGAGGAACAAGGCGCAGCAGGTGTCATCGTTCGAGGCGCTGTCTCACATGGTGATTATGTATCGATGGCACTCGATCAACCTCAAATCCCAATGGCTTCACTCAGCATTCAGGATGGGAATGAACTTAAAGACAAATTAGCTGAAGGTCCACTTCAAGTAACGTTTGCCGGTGACCGGATCAGTGTCAACAACCGTTCAGCCGGTGCGATGTCTGATTTCACCTCATGGGGTGTCACACCAAACCTTGACTTCAAGCCAGAACTTTCTGCACCAGGCGGTCAAATTTTCTCTACGTTCAACGACAACCAATATGGGTTGATGAGTGGAACATCAATGGCAGCACCGCACGTTGCCGGAGGGGCAGCCCTCGTTCTTGAGCGTGTGGACCGCGACTTCAAGTTGAGTGGAAAAAATCGTGTCACGATGGCAAAGAACTTGTTACTCAACACATCAAAGCCTGTCACGGATATCGGACCATATAACCAGGAATTGAAACAGTCTCTTCCGTACTCACCACGTCGTGCGGGAGCCGGTCTCATGCAACTTCATGCGGCCGTCACGTCCCCAGCTGTCGCGTATGAGAAGAAGACGAAAGAAGCAAAAGTTGCTTTAAAAGAATTATCGAAGAGTAAAGCCTCATTCAAAATCGTCGTTGAGAATATGTCAAACGAATCATTGACGTATGATGTGGCAGCATCTCTGCAAACTGATCTCGCTGTCAAAAACAAAGACGGGGTCATCCAAAATGCAATGGAAGCCCAGGCTCTTCAACAAGCGATCATTAAAATCAACGGTGACAACACGAGTAAAGTCACGTTGAAAGCAAAACAGAAGAAAGAGATTACAGTCTCAATCGATGTATCGAAAGCAAAAGTACTCAACCCTGAAACATTGGACGGAGCCGTATCTGCTAAATCCGTCTTTGAGAACGGCTATTTCGTTGATGGATTCCTTCGTTTGACAGACCCACGTGGGACAGACGGTCATCCATCACTCGTCGTTCCGTTCGTTGGATTCGAAGGAGACTGGGGAAAAGCACCGATCTTTGACGATACGATTTATGGGGAAGGCGCATTCTACGGCGTCTCTGGATTGGTCGATGCAGAAGGAAACTACTTAGGTGAAAAGCTAGATGAATCTATGGCTGGTGAAGCGGTTGCCATCTCACCAGATGGAGACGGATCGAAAGACACTGCAACTCCAGTCTTCTCGCTATTACGTAATGCGAAAGACATCAAATATCGGGTCGTAGATGAGAAAGGGAACGTCCTTCGCACCCTCAAGATGGAAGACGAATTGAGAAAGAATTACTTCGACGGTGGAAGTGGCGATTATTACTATTACGCAGCGGATAACGCTTGGGATGGAAAATTGAATGGAAAGATGGCGCCAAAAGGCACATATTACTATGAGATTGAAGCAAGCATTGATTACATGAAGAAACAGGCTCAAACATTGCGCATCCCTGTCAAAGTGGATTACACAGACCCACGCTTCACCCTTCGTTGGGACGATAACGTAGCAAGCGTCAAAGCATCGGATGACTTTGCGGGAATCAATGGGATTGAATTCCTTCTTAACGGTGAAGTCGTTGAGAAAGAAGCGGACGATACAGCTACCTTCACACTCGATACTCCAATCGAATCAACAGACCAACTCGCTGTTCGTGTATCGGATAATGCTGGAAATGTGATCACTCGAAATGTTTCTACAGAAAATGATGCGGTCAAACCTGGAGTCTTTGTCGATGCACCACTCGCCTTGTCTCCATATGGTACATCGATTGTACCGTTAATCGGTCAAATCAAGGATGCCTCTGAAATCGCCTCGTTCAAAGTAGACGGAGTCGAAGTGCCACTCAAATATGATGCGACGTCAGAACAATACACGTTCAATACGACTCGAACATATAAAGATGGATTCCATAAAGTTCGCTTCATCGCAGAAGATACTGCAGGAAACATGACAAACTTCGTCCGTCCAATCTTTGTCGATTCGACGAAAGCAAAATTATACGTGACAAACGTGCCGAAGAACGTTTCGGCTAAGCAGAACTCTGTAAAAGTCAAAGTCAAAGTGACTGACAATTTTGATGAAATTAAACTTCGTGTCAATGGTGACTTGCAATGGAGCCAATCCATGAAAGAACCATATGCGATGAGAGCTTCCTCACGAACTGGAACAATCACACTCCCTGTGACAACAAAAGGAACAAATACCTTCACATTTGAAGTGACCGACCTTGGTGGGAACGTCACGAAGAAAGTGATTTCGATCAACAAAAAATAAGCGACATCAAAAAACGGATGACCTCAATCGGGTCATCCGTTTTGGTGTCATTTGTTTAGTTCAAGCGCGAAAGAGATTGCAGACAATGCATAGAGCGGCGCCGTTTCAGACCGAAGAATGCGTGGACCGAAAGCACAGGCTGTCGCTCCCGCATCAATCAATTGCTTGATTTCTGTCACATCGAATCCACCTTCAGGTCCCGTGATGACGAGAAGGCGTTGTTTCGGTTTCAGTTGACTTAATAATTGCGCGAACGCAGACTGTTCACCTTCTTTTGCCGACTCTTCATACGCGATGATGACGACATCATAGCCATCGATTTTCTGATTAAGCTCTTTAGGAGAAATGTACGCGCAAGTCGGTACAACGGCACGATATGATTGTTCAGCCGCCTCTTGCATAATCTTTTGAATCCGTTCCACTTTTTTCGGAGCTTTTTTCCCGTCCCACTTGGCGACAGAACGGGTCGATTCGAACAACAGAAGGTGGTGGACGCCAAGTTCGGTCGCTTTTTGAGCGACAAGTTCGACCTTATCACCTTTAGGAAGCGCGTAGGCGAGCGTAACCTCAATCGGTAACTCAGTCGTCGCCTGTCGTGTCGATAGAACCTTCGCTTCTCCAGATTTCCCCTCAAGCGATGTCACGACACACGCATATTCATTTCCCGCACCGTCCAAAAGGACCATCTCATATCCGGGACCTTGCCTTAGGACTGTACCGATATGATGAACCACATCTGGAGGAAGCCTCACCGTTTCACCTGCAAATGATTCTCGTGTCAAAAAGTAACGTTGCATGATTTACCCCTTCTTAGCGATAATCGCGACCCAATCTTCCATCACGCGTGTCTCTTCAATCTCAAAGCCTGCAGCGACCAAGGCGTTCGTTACTTCAGCTCGTTTCTCTCCGATAATTCCAGAAGTGATGAAGTGACCACCAGATTTCGTACGCGCGTAAGCATCTTCGATGAAGAGAAGGATGACGTCGGCGAGAATATTCGCAACGACCAAATCGTACTCTCCTTCTACACCTTTTAATAGATCTCCCGTCGTCACTTGAACGAGCTGTTCGGCACCGTTCGTCTCTACATTTTGACGAGCAGCTTCTACTGCGACTGAATCTAAGTCGAGCGCCTTTACACTCGTTGCTCCAAGTTTAGCAGCCGCAATCGACAATACTCCTGAACCTGTACCAACATCGATGACATGGTCACCCTCTTGGATATAGTTCTCGATTGCCTGGATGCAGAGCATTGTCGTCGGATGTGTTCCAGTTCCAAACGCCATTCCCGGATCGAGGAGAATCACGTTCTCTTCCGGTTGCGGTGTATACTCTTCCCATAGAGGGACAATCGTCAACTGTTGTGAAATCTTGACTGGCTTATAGTATTGTTTCCAAGAGTGCGCCCAGTCCTCTTCGTCGATTTCAGCGACCGTGATTTCACCCGAACCAATATCAAGCATACTGCGAAGTCGTTCGATTTCTTTTCCCAAGTTCGAAAGCACATCTTGAAAATCACTTGAAGCTGGCACATATGCTTTGACGTGTACACCAGAAGTAGGATATGTTTCACGATCTGAAACGTCCCAAATCTCTCCGAAATGGTCTTCGGCCATCATTCGGTCAAAATCTTCGACGTCCTCGATGACGACACCTTGTGCCCCCACTTCGTGTAGTAAATTTGATACGGCTTCTACCGCAAGTTGTGTCGTGTGAACACAAATTTCAGACCATTTCATCGATTGCACACTCCTTTTTTAGTGACTAAAGAACTTTTTCATTTTTTGGAACATACCATGTTCCTCTTCTACCCCAGACTCACCGCTAATTTCTTCAAATTCACGAAGCAATTCTTTTTGACGATCTGTCATATGTTTCGGTGTCATCACGATGACACTGACAAATTGGTCACCGTTTGCGCCTCCGCGTAGACTCGGCATCCCTTTTCCACGTAAACGGAATTTTGAACCGGTTTGTGTTCCCGCAGGTACTTTCAAACTCACGTTGCCATGAACAGTCGGGACTTCGATTTCTGCACCGAGAGCCGCCTGAGCGAACGTGACCGGCATTTCCATTGAAATGTGTTGGTCGACACGGTCAAAAATTTCGTGGGCTCTTACACGAATAACAACGTATAAGTCTCCCGCTGGTCCACCGTTCACACCCGGGCCGCCTTTTCCAGATAAACGAATCTGCTGACCGTTATCGATACCAGCAGGAATTTTAACTTCAACCGATTGCTTCTTCTTCACATGACCTGAACCATGGCAAGTCGAACATTTTTCTTTAATCGTCTTACCTGTACCATGACATTGACTACATGGACGTTGATTGACCATACGACCAAGAACCGTATTTTGTTCGACTGTTTCGACTCCACTGCCGCCACATCGGTTACACGTTTCTGGTTTTGTTCCGGGTTTTGCCCCACTTCCCATACACGTATCACATTCGACTTCGATTTCGAGTTCAATCGTCTCAGTCTTCCCGGTCACACTCTCCATGAAATCAAGATCGACCACGTACTGATAGTCTTCTCCTCGTCGAGGTGCGTTTGGGTCTTGACGGCGTCCGCCGCCTCCGAAGAACATATCAAAAATATCTCCGAATCCGCCTTGGAAATCGCCACCGCCTCCGAATTGATTAGCTCCTTCAAAACCGAATCGGTCATATTGAGCCCGTTTCTGTTCATCAGAAAGCACCTCGTACGCTTCACCGATTTCTTTGAACTTTTCAGCAGCATCTGCCTCTTGGTTGATGTCTGGATGATATTGACGGGCCAACTTACGGTATGCCCGCTTGATTTCTTGTGCTGAGGCCGACTTGTCGAGCCCTAGCACTTCATAATAATCTCGTTTCGCCACTTTTCTCGCTCCTATCCTCACTAACTTCGTATCGATTTTACCGATTCTACCTTAACATGGAAAGAGCCAAAGCAGAAACCTGCTTTGGCGCTCTCCTTTACAACGGCTGGTTATTTACGGTCGTCGAGATCCTCAAACTCTGCGTCCACGACATCATCGTCCTGTTTCGCTTCTGTTTGTGGTTCTGCGCCTTCAGCACCTTGCTGTTCAGCCATTTTAGCATATACTTTTTGTGTCAACTCTTGAACGACAGCTGATAATTCGTCTTTGGCTGTCCGGATTTCCTCAAGGTCTGAACCTTCGAGAGCCGTTTTCGTTTTTTCTTTCGCAGCTTCCGCTTTTTCTTTATCTGCCTCTTCGACTTGCTCGCCAAGGTCTTTGATTGCCTTGTCAGTCGCAAAGACGAGTTGGTCTGCTTCGTTGCGGAGCTCAGCTTCTTCTTTACGTTGGTTATCAGCTTCCGCGTTCGCTTCCGCTTCTTTTACCATGCGCTCGATTTCCGCTTCATCGATACCTGAAGAGGATTGAATCGTAATCGATTGCTCTTTGTTCGTACCAAGGTCTTTTGCCGATACGTGAACAATTCCGTTAGCATCGATGTCGAATTTAACTTCGACTTGCGGCACACCGCGTGGTGCCGGCGGGATGTCCGTCAATTGGAAGCGACCGAGCGTCTTGTTATCAGGCGCCATCGGACGTTCCCCTTGAAGGACGTGGATATCAACAGCTGGTTGGTTATCCGCTGCAGTCGAGAAGACTTGTGATTTTGATGTTGGGATTGTCGTGTTACGATCAATCAATTTCGTCATCACGCCGCCCATTGTTTCAATACCGAGTGAGAGTGGCGTCACATCAAGAAGAACGACATCTTTCACGTCACCTGCAAGAACCCCACCTTGGATGGCTGCACCGAGTGCAACAACTTCATCCGGGTTAACCCCTTTGAACGGTTCTTTCTTCGTAAAGTCGTGGATTGCTTTTTGAACGGCAGGAATACGTGTCGAACCGCCGACAAGAATGATCTTGTCAAGATCAGATGGTGTGAGTCCTGAGTCCTTCAAAGCACGGCGAGTCGGTTCCATCGTGCGTTCGACAAGATCGGCCGTCAACTCTTCAAACTTCGCACGCGTGAGTGTCATCTCCAAGTGGAGGGGACCTGCTTCACCAGCTGTGATGAACGGAAGACTGATGTGCGCACTTGTGACACCTGAAAGGTCTTTCTTCGCCTTTTCCGCCGCATCTTTCAAACGCTGAAGCGCCATCTTATCTTTTCCGAGGTCGATTCCGTTCTCTTTTTTGAATTCTGCAACGAGGTAGTCGATGATTTTTTGGTCGAAGTCATCTCCACCGAGACGATTGTCACCTGCTGTTGCGACAACTTCGAATACACCGTCACCAAGTTCAAGAATTGACACGTCGAACGTACCGCCACCGAGGTCATAAATCAAAATCGTGTGATCTTCACCTTTATCTAAACCGTATGCGAGCGCAGCCGCTGTCGGTTCGTTGATAATACGTTTTACATCGAGACCAGCGATTTTACCTGCATCTTTTGTCGCTTGGCGTTCTGCATCATTGAAGTATGCAGGAACTGTGATAACTGCTTCCGTTACCGTTTCACCGAGATAGTCTTCAGCATCTTTCTTCAACTTTTGCAAGATAATTGCTGAGATTTCTTGTGGTGTGAATTTCTTATCGTCTACGTCAACCGTGTGTGATGTTCCCATATGACGCTTGATTGATTGGATCGTGTTCGGGTTTGTGATGGCCTGACGTTTTGCGACCTCACCTACCTGGCGCTCTTCACCTTTGAACGCGACAACAGAAGGCGTCGTACGGTTCCCTTCTGCGTTTGAGATGACGACCGCTTCGCCACCTTCCATCACTGCCACACATGAGTTTGTAGTCCCTAAGTCAATACCGATAATTTTACCCATCGTTCATTCCTCCATCTCGTTAAGTAATGTTATTCTGCAACTTTTACCATACTCGGACGAATAACTCGACCGTGCATCGTGTATCCTTTTTGAAGCTCCATCGTCACGATGCCTGATTCATACTTATCACTAGGCTCTTGCATGACTGCTTGATGGTAGTTTGGGTCGAACGGCTGTCCGACCGCCTCGATTGCTTCGACTTGCTCAACGTTCAAGACGTCGAGTAATTGACGATGAACCATGTCAACGCCCGCTTGAAGTTGCTTCGCATCTTCTGAAGTTGCCTCTACTTGAAGCGCTCGCTCAAAGTTATCAATAAGCGGAATCAATTTTTCAATGACAGACTGTGAAGCAAATTTGACGCGCTTGGCGTTCTCTTCGTTCGTCCGACGACGGAAGTTGTCAAAGTCGGCGCGAATTCGGAGCTCGCTCGCTTTCAACGCTTCGATTTCTTTTTGTAAGTCCGTCCCCTCAGAACTTTCTTCCACAATCTCAGCATTTAAAACCTCGTCTTCCGTTGATTCAGTTGACCCGTTCTCTTCTGTTTGTGTCGGGTCTACAGATTTTTCTTCAAGCACGTCTTCTTGCTCGCGCCCGTTTTGATGATCTGCTGTCATAATAAAACTCCTTTCCGTCACTCATCTAGTTTCGTTCGTCGCAACGCTTCGATGATTTGCCCCATCATTTGGACCCCATGACGATAATCCATTCGAGTCGGACCGATCATAGCAATCGTTCCGAATGTTTTTCCGTCGAGTGTGTAATCCGAAGTGATGACACTGCAGTTCTGAAGGGCGACAATTCCATTCTCGCTCCCAATGCTCACATAAATCTCGCGATTTGGCAACGATTCGAGCCAGTGGGTCAGCCGTTCCTGCTCATCTATCCATTCCAGAAACGGTCGTAACGTGTCAATGGTTTGGAATTCAGGCTGGTTAAAGATATTCTTTTTGCCTCCGAAATAAAGCGAGGACGGCGTTTGAATACCGACGGTTGATTGAATCAGTTGCATCATATTTTCGTATTGTTGCCGCTGAGCGAGTTGCAATTTCGCAACTTCTTCCCCGATTCGGACTTTCAATTGTCCAATCGACGTTCCGACGAGACGATCATTTAATAATCGAATCGTTTCCTCGATGACTTCAGGAGCTACACGCGATTCAAATATGACCGTTCGATGTTCGACATGGCCTTGATCCGTGACAATGAGAACGACACCTCGTCGCTCATCTAATGGCATAAAGTCCACACGTGCCAACCTCTCCATTTGGCTATTTGGGCCGAGGGCGACCGTTGTGTAACTGGTCAAATCAGAAAGGAGGTCTGCAGCTTGGCGAATCAGAATCTCAGACTCTTTTGAAGATTGTTTTAAACGTTCTTCTAAACGACCAGTCTCTCGCTCGTCGATAATCCGCTTCTCAACAAGATGGTCCACATAATATCGATATCCGACTTCAGACGGGATACGACCTGCAGAAGTATGCGGTTTTTCAATCAACCCCATGTCTTCCAAATCGGCCATATCGTTCCGAATCGTCGCTGAGCTAAACGTTAAGTCGTCTCGTTTCGACAATGTACGTGAACCGACTGGTTGAGCCGTCTGAATGTAATCGTCAATAATTGCTCGAAGAATGAGCAATTGGCGATCTGTCAGCACAACATCACTCCTCTCTGATAAAAGTTACCTCGATTTATTAGCACTCATATTTAGCGAGTGCTAATCACACTTCAAATATTATCACGTTCTCACTATTTGTCAATTCATACACTCCGATTTTTTCACTTTTTTCTGGACTGCAAACCTGAAAAAGAAGAACCGTTTCGTTATGATAGAATATGAGGTGATAAAATGTTTACAACAAAACAATTTGAAGTATTTAAGCGTGAAGGACTCGATTCGAGGATGTCAGGAATTCGTTCTGATATTCAACCGCTTTTCCACAGGATTTATGACGAGGTCGGGCCAGAGCTTGAGGCGGATATCGGTATCCCTCTTTATTTGCATGTCGCAAAACATGCGCGCAGGACTGTGAATCCACCGAAAGATACATGGATGGCAATCTGCCATGACAAGCGCGGCTACAAGAAGCATCCTCACCTACAAGTCGGTCTCTTCGACGATCGTGTGTTCATCTGGCTCGCGTTTATCTATGAGATGCCGAATAAAAACGCGATTGCGAAGCGATTACAGCAGATTGATATTAAATCAACTTTCCCCGATTTCCACATCGCGGGAGACCATATGAAGAAAGAGGCGTTCCTCGTTGAAGATACGTCAAATGAAGACGTTCAAGCATTACTAGAACGATTCGGAAACGTCAAAAAGGCTGATTTCTTAATCGGGCGACAACTACCGGCCGATGCATCGATTCTTCAAAATGAGGATGCATTTCTTGCGTTGGTCGAAGATACGTTCGGTCGACTCACACCGCTCTATCGCGACCTTGTCTTATAATTCTACAATAAAATGGACAAGTTCCTCTTAAATAAGGGACTTGTCCATTTTTTATGAAGTGGCGTGATCGAGTTTCGCTTCCCCGATAAAGGCAGCGAATGCCTCATTGGCGAGCGGGAGACCAGACGCCGTCAAACGGATGTGTGAATCCGTACGCTCAATCAGTGCTTTATTCACTAAATCATCGATTACGTGACCAAACACATCATCGAGTGTTCGACCATATTTCTCGGCGAACGTCTGAAGCGAGACTCCAGAGTGCATGCGTAGTCCAAGGAATAATTCTTCTTCCATTTTTTCCACTTCTTCAAGCTCATTCACCCGCTTCACCGGGATTCCCTCTGCTTTAATATAGTGAGAGATCGGGGCAATATTGGCACGCCGCGTCCCGTTCAAGTAGCTGTGCGCGCCTGCCCCGAATCCGTAGTACTCTTCATTTCGCCAATAGACCTGGTTGTGACGGCTCTCCCGATCAGGCAGACTATAATTCGAAATCTCATACTGCTTGAGCCCATGACGCTCAAGCGTCTCCATCACCTTTAGATACATCTCTACTTCGACGTCTTCCCCCGGTAAACGGAGCTTGCCTTTTCGGTCTTGTATCGCAAACACGGTATGTGGCTCGAGAATCAAAGAATAAGAGGATACATGTTGAATCGGTAGTTGAAGGGCTAACGTCAAATCGTGGTCAATCTGCTCGAGTGTCTGTTCAGGTAAGCCGAACATGAGGTCAATCGAGATATTCTCAAAGCGTTTCGCCGCCTCGTTCACGGTTTCAAACACATCTTCCGCCCGATGTGTTCGACCGATTCGTTCTAGTCCACCATCATCGAATGTTTGCACCCCGAAGCTAAGCCGATTGACTCCCCCGGCTTTCATCGCATCAAGTTTTTCTGCGCTTACGAAATTCGGGTTCGCTTCCACCGAATATTCAAGGTCATCCGACGCGAGCGGTAGCAGGTGTCGACGGACCATGTCCATGAGCCGGACCATCTGCGCTTCGTTAAGTGCGGTCGGTGTCCCGCCTCCGATGAAAATCGTATCGATTCGCTCTGTCGGAAACGCTTCAAGTGTTAACATCATTTCTCGTTCTAATGCATCTAAATATTCCTCAACAGGTTGGTTTTTCAAAAACACCTTGTTGAAATCACAGTAATAACAAATATGTTCACAAAATGGAATGTGAAGATATACGGCTTTAGCCAATACGGCCACCCCTTTCTTCTCATTCCATTTATAACGCTTTTCGTTCATTCTTTCCAGCCTGCACCATCAATCGAATCGGTGAATGAACAGACCGCTCTTCAATTTCGGTTCGAACCAAGTCGATTTTGGAGGCATCTGTCCCCCGTCATCAGCCACACGCATCAGCTGAGACATCGTCGTTTCATGACACGTAAGGAGTAAGCGATCTGGTGACTTCACCAATTGCTCCAGCTCTGTTATCGATCGGTTCCCCCCAATGAAGTCGACTCTGGCATCAGTACGAATATCTGCGACGTTGAAATATGGAGTGAGGATATCACGCTGTAAGATTGCGACATCGAGAGCCGCATCCTCTTTTCGTTTCGTTATCCTGTAAAATTTCCCTCGATATGCAGCTCCAAATACTCCGTGTTCCTTTGGAAGGACAAGGCTAACCTCGGGCTTCACCTCGTAAGAAAATGACAGTCCTTCTAGCATATGCTCTACTTCTTCTGGGGCAATATGCGACAACAGTCGATGATAAGGCAAAATCATCAACTCATCGCTTGGAAACAGCACACCCAAGAAATGCGACCGCTCGTTTTTTTGCGCATCGTCTTTATTTATCCCCGCCACGACTGCCGCTGCTTTCGCACGATGATGTCCATCTGCAATATAGACGGACGGAATCGTCGCTCCAATCATCATGACTCGCGCAAGTTCGCGGTTCGGAATCATGAAGCCTTCGTGTTTTACACCACGTTCATCCGTAAATGAAAAGAGCGGGGGACCCTCTGTCGCACCATGTAAAATCTGTTTCAGGCTCGCATGAGAGGGATGGCTGAGTAAAATTGGTCCAGTGTGTGCTTTTGTCGTCTGGACATGCTCGATTCGTTCCCGCTCCTTCGTCTCACGGGTATGTTCATGAATCTTGATTCGACCCGCTTCGTAGTCCATCACTGAAAACGTGGCGACCAACCCGGTCTGTTGATGCTGCTCTGATGTCAGCCGATACACATAAAATCCGTTTGGGTGATCTGTTAATTCGTGTTCATACAAGCGTTCTAACTCTTCTCGTGCAAGTTTTCCCCATTCATCAAGTGGAAGGTCTGACTGGAGTGCTTCCGGCTTATCGACAGCTAAAAATGAGTCACGGTTTTTTGAAAGGATTGCTTGTGCCTCTTCCACCGATACGACATCATACGGGTCTGCGGCGACATTTTCTGGATGTTTTGGCATGTATGGGCTGAACGGTTTAAATACGACCATAGTTTCCTCCTTAAAATTCTCGGACGCGAATGACGCCCTTGATTTCGTACAGTGCGTGAATCGATAACGGTTCATGTTCGAAGTTGTCTAAATCGATTAACGTATATGCCATTTCCCCACGGCTGCGATTGACCATATTATCAATATTCACTCCGTGTGATGCGAGCTCACCTGTGATTTGACCGACCATATTCGGGACATTCCGGTGTAAAATTCCAAGGCGCCGTTTTCCAGTATACGGAAGTTCAACGTTCGGGAAATTGGCAGATGATCGAATGTTCCCTGTCTCAAGATACAATTTTAGCGTTTCGGCGGCTTGAATTGCACAGTTAACTTCTGATTCCCTTGTCGATGCGCCAAGATGAGGCAGTGCCATCACTTGCGGATGACCGATGAGCGCATGACGCGGGAAGTCGGTCACATACAATCCGACATGGTGATGAAACGCCTTTAGTAGATCATCATCTTTCACGAGCTCACCACGCGCAAAGTTTAAGACGGTCATGCCTGGTTTCATCCGTTCAAACCAACTTAAATCAATGCTGTACCGCGTCTCCTCTGTCAATGGCATATGAATCGATAACAAGTCGACCGCTCCGAGCACCTCACTCAAATGTTTGGCACGTGTTACATGTTTTGAGATATTCCAAGCGGCATCGACCGAGAGATGGGGATCGTATCCGATGACATCGACCCCAAGTTGGAGAAGATCGTTGGCAAGTGACGCACCGATAGCTCCGAGACCGATGATGCCTACTTTTTTCCCCCTCAACTCTGCTCCGAGGAACTGTCGCTTTTGTCGTTCCATCGCTTCCTCTAATTGAGATTGCGACTCTGATACTTGTTCGTTCACCCAAGTAAATCCCTTAAGAATGGGACGTACTGAGAGAACCATGCTAGCAAGGACGAGTTCCTTCACGGCATTCGCATTCGCTCCTGGTGTATGAAAAGCGACGATGCCTTGTTTTGCGAGTCGGTCGAGTGGAAGATTGTTCACACCTGCCCCGGCCCTTGCGATGGCAAGCAAGTGAGGTGGAATGGTTTCATCGTGTACATTATGACTTCTCAACACCCAGGCATCTGCTTGATCTGATGCGTTGATGACATACTCACTCGACCCAAAACGCTTCAGACCGGCAGCAGCGATTTGGTTAAATGTTTTGATGTGATACATACGTCTCCTCCTCAAAAGCTTTCATGACTTCGACAAGGCGATCTACACCTTCGATTGGCATCGCGTTATATAAACTCGCGCGCAGTCCACCGACGGAACGATGCCCCCCCAGTTCATGCAATCCACGTTCCCGTGCAAATTGCTCGAAACGCCGATCACTTTCACTGTCACTTGTCGTGAACGGGACGTTCGTCAACGAACGACGCTTCCCCGACACAAGAGAAGAAAACAGATTCGATTGCTCAAGGAACGTATAGAGCGTCTCACTTTTTTTACGGTTCAATCGTTCCATCGCTTCAACGCCTCCATAGTCCTCTATCCACTTCAACACACGTTCGGCCACATACATACTGAACGTCGACGGTGTATTAAATAACGTATCGACATGCGACGCATAATGAAGATAGCTTGGTAATTCAGCGGATTGAATCAAATCTCGACGTATAATAACGACCGTCAGTCCTGCAGGTCCGATATTCTTCTGGGCTCCGGCATATATGATGCCAAAACGTTCGACGTCGATCTGTTCGGCGAGAATATTGGATGACGCATCTGCGATGAGCGGGACGTTCGTTTCCGGAATGTCGGTGAACCGGGTTCCTTCAATCGTATTATTGAGTGTCACATGAAGATAATCCACCTCTTGAACCAGACTTTGGTCAAATGACATCTCACCTGTTTCGTCTATACGTGGATAGAGGAGATCGACCTGTCCGAAGAGTCGAGCATCTTTAATCGCTTTTTTGGACCAGATGCCTGTATCGACATAGGCAAATCGATTTCGCCTCCGCAAGTTCATCGGGATCATTGAAAACTGAAGGGTCGCCCCACCTTGAAGCCATAAGACCGCATAATTCTCAGGAATTTTCATGACTCTTCTGAGTCTCTCTTCAAGCGAGTCGACTATTTGTTGAAATGACTCGGAGCGATGACTCGTTTCAATAATCGAAATTCCTTCGTGCTCAAACGTCAGTAGATGTTGTTGCACCTCTTGCATCACTTCTTTTGGTAGCATGCTTGGGCCCGCGGAATATGTATACGTCGACACAGTGTTACCTCCTCTATAGACTGTCTAAGGGTGTAACCTTCCTTAACTGAAGTGCTATTTCCTGCCTAAAACAAAAAAACGCCCTGATCCGGAGATCAAGGCGACTGGCTATAATCATTCTTCGTCCATGGAAAGTACAGACATGAACGCTTCTTGTGGGACTTCGACCGACCCGACCATCTTCATGCGTTTCTTACCTTCTTTTTGCTTCTCGAGGAGTTTCCGCTTACGCGAGATATCTCCTCCGTAACATTTAGCCAAAACGTTTTTACGAAGGGCTTTAATCGTAGAACGGGCCACGATTTTTGTACCGACGGCAGCTTGAACCGGAACTTCGAACTGCATCCGAGGGATAAGTGCCTTGAGCTTCTCAACGATGACCTTCCCGCGCTCGTAAGCGAAGTCGCGGTGAACGATGAAGCTGAGGGCATCGACAACTTCGTTATTGAGCAAGATGTCCATCTTCACGAGACGCGATTGACGATAGCCGATCAATTCATAATCGAGAGACGCATAGCCTTTCGTGCTAGATTTCAACTGATCGAAGAAGTCATAAACGATTTCACTAAGTGGAATCTCATAAGTGATTTTAACACGTGTCGTATCGATGTATTGCATATCGATGAACGTCCCGCGTTTCTTCTGACAAAGCTCCATGATGGCACCAACATAGTCATTCGGTGTCATGACCGCTGCCTTGACGTATGGTTCTTCAATCGATTCAACTTTCTGTTGTTCCGGCATTTTTGATGGGTTATCGACATGGATGACTTCGCCTGAAGTCGTCGTCACGTGATAGATAACCGATGGTGCCGTCGTAATCAAGTCAATTCCAAATTCACGTTCAATCCGTTCCTGAATGATTTCCATGTGGAGCATTCCGAGGAACCCACAACGGAAACCGAATCCGAGCGCTTGTGACGTCTCAGGCTCAAACTCGAGGGCCGCATCGGAAAGTTGAAGCTTTTCGAGCGCCTCACGTAGGTCGTTGTAGTTGGCTGCATCAATCGGATACAATCCGCAGTACACCATCGGATTCATCTTACGGTAACCAGGAAGTTGTTCGATTGACGGGTTCTTCGCCAATGTAATCGTATCTCCGACCCGAACATCCCCGACCGTTTTGATGGATGCAGAGAGCGTACCAACATCACCGACATTCAATTCTTTGACCGAGACCGGCTTAGGCGTCGACACACCGAGGTCAGTCACTTCGAACGTTTTCCCTGTCGCCATCATTTGAACTTTATCTCCTACTTTGACTGAGCCGTTGACGATTCGAATCGAAGCGACAACACCACGGTAGGCATCATAGTATGAGTCGAAGATCAATGCTTGTAAAGGTTCTGACGGGTCACCCGTTGGAGGTGGAACAAGTTCGACGATTTGTTCAAGGATTTCTTCGATTCCGATTCCTGCTTTTGCAGAAGCCGGGACGGCATCACTCGCGTCAAGTCCGATAACATCTTCAATTTCTTGACGAACGCGCTCCACATCCGCTGATGGCAAGTCGATTTTATTGATGACCGGAATGATTTCAAGGTCGTTATCGAGTGCTAGGTAAACGTTCGCAAGTGTTTGTGCTTCAATACCTTGTGCAGCATCGACGACGAGAATCGCACCTTCACATGCCGCAAGCGAACGTGACACTTCATACGTGAAGTCGACGTGTCCTGGCGTGTCAATCAAATGAAGGATATACTCTTCTCCATCTTTTGCGGTATAGTTCAATTTGACGGCGTTCAGTTTAATCGTAATACCTCGCTCGCGCTCTAAATCCATTGCGTCGAGTGTCTGCTCTTTCATCTCACGAGCTGTGAGTGCACCAGTTTTCTCAAGAATACGGTCAGCGAGTGTCGACTTTCCATGATCGATGTGCGCGATGATGGAAAAGTTACGAATCTTCTTCTGACGATTCTCTAATTCTTGTTTGTTCATATATGGGTTCACCTATCCTTCTCATACATACCGTGTCATTATATCAAAATCCTAAAGTAATGTGTACGACCTACTACAACAATACCACAGATAGTTTTCAGAATAATCATCAAGTGGTTGCTTTTCATATAACCGTTTGCTACAATTGTGCTTGTTCTGTTGAATGATTACTTGAAGTAATAAGAACATACACTTTCTTGTTTCAGGAGGTGACAAACAATGGCAAACATCAAATCAGCAATCAAACGTGCAAAAACTTCTGAAAAGCGTCGTGTTGCAAACTCACATGAGAAAGCGGCAATGCGTACAGCAGTAAAACGTGTTGATGCTCTCGTACTCGAAGGAAACAAAGAAGCTGCTCAAGAAGCTTTCGTCCTCGCTACGAAGAAGCTCGACAAGGCTGCATCAAAAGGCCTTATCCACAAAAACAAAGCAGGTCGTGATAAATCACGCCTCGCAGCTCGTATCGCTGCTCTCTAATTAGAGACCACACGAAACAGCCGCCTCCTATCCGGAGCCGGCTGTTTTTTTGTACACCATGACGTAATGTGTACCGATTCCAGGGATGTCGAACGCCTCTCCGATTCGCACAAGACCGTTCCGCTCATAGAAACGAACGGCCACTTCACGGGCGTTACACCACCATGAGTCATCTAACTCTTCATGCAAAGCGTGTAAAAAACGAGAGCCAATGCCTTGCCCTGCCAGACACGGATCTGTCGCCATTCCGCGAAGCTGGAGCGGCACCGATTCGCCATCAATTTGTCTCGGTGACGTCATGACAGTCGCAACAGACTGTACATGCCCTTCGACCACCCAAGCAAAATGTCGAGTCGTCGAAGCTTCATCCCCTTCAAAATAACAAGCCTCAATCCCTTTACCTGGTCTGAGCACAACATGCCGAAGCGGAATCACATCCTCAATGGCTACTTGTTTGAATCCCATCTTCTCACCTCACAATAAAGCCAACTGACAGACAAGCGTATCGAACACGATTTGCTTGTCGCCGCGACCCGTCTTCATCGCTTCGTCCGCATCTGCGATCAAGGTCAAGGCTTGGGCGAGTTGCGCTTCAGAAAAGCCGCGGCTCGCTTGTGTCGCCAGTTTGATGGTGTACGGGTGAGCACCGATTTTTGATGCGATCTGTTTCTCTCCGTACCCCGCTTCCGTCAACTGCTTCGCCAAGTACATGTTTCGATATTGTCTTGCCAACAAACCGAGAAGTCCAATCAACTCTTGCCCTTGCTTCTCTAAGTCACGTACTAACCGAAGTGCTGCATCGGCACGACGTTTGACGAGAAGCTCCGATAACTGAAACACGTTATCCTCTAGCGTTCTTGGCACCAAATCATTCACGATATCAATCGGAATCATGGCTCCTGGCCCTGCATACAATTGTAGCTTCTCTAATTCTCGGACTAATTTTCCCCAGTCATCCTGACATAAAAATAAAAGTCGCTCCATTGTCGCGCGCTCCATTTTTTGTTGTTCACGACTCAAAGCATCGTTCACGTATCGCATCAATTCAGCTTGGCTCGGCTTTTTCGCTTCTAATACGATGGCACGTTCTTTCAGACGCTTCACGATTTTCTTCCGTTCATCGAGTTTTTCCGACTCGATGATCAAGACAAGAACTGAGTAGGTCGCCGGTTGCACAACATATTCCGCCAGCCGATCAACATTTTGCTTTTGCTTCTCTTTCGTACCCGTCAAGAACTGGGCATTTTTCACGATAACCGTGCGATATTCACTAAAGAAAGGGACCGTCTCCGCTTCATCAAGTGCCGTATCGAGTGACGTCTCTTGAAGATCTAATTGCATGACATCAAATTGATCACCGGATGGGTTGGCTGCCTTCACGATTTCACGTTCCCACGTCTCTAACAAATATTTTTCGGTGCCATGAAGAACATAGACGCTCGCCAGTTTTCCATTATGTAACCACGGTTCATTCAAAACACACACCACTTTCACAATTTATTCTCATCTAAACATAGATTATCTTCCCATGATTCGCTATACTTATAAAGGAAGTATGATAAGGAGGGACCTAATATGCAAATTAACTCAGTTCGCCCACCGAGTGAAAACCCGTTTGAAAATGACGTTCAATGCAAACGTAACGACGCCATCGACTCTGCGATCGGCTTCATCGTCCCGTTCGGCTTTTTCTTTACGATTTTCTTTATCGGTGTCATCATCAAATTCTTAAGCCTATAAGTTTTCAAACGATTGCCCCGGGGGAGCAATCGTTTTTTAGTGTATCACATTTAATCACATGCTACTCGATGATCCCACGACACATCTTTTTTTCACAGACGATCATCCCATTTGTGTCAGTTCGTAATAAACGTCGTCCCGCGAGCCTTTGTAACGTCTCCTCATGTGGATGGCCATAGCGATTGTTTGCTCCGACGCTCGCGATTACCCATTCCGGATTGGTGCGTGCAAGCAACGCTTCGCCTGAAGACGTGTTCGACCCATGATGCCCTAACTTAAATACATCGACGTCGAGTTTCGGTAGTGCTTCCTCTTCCTCTATCGGCAAATCACCTGTCAATAGATATTTCATGCCCCCTACGTTCATATAAAGGCTGATCGAATGACTGTTTTCGTCTTCATGAGGTTTATCCGGTGCAACAATCCACATCCAAGACATTGGTCGATCTCCTGCCTCGAGATAGCGGATGGACGATCCGTAGCTTGCCGCTAACCGAAGAATCTCTTCACGTTTCTCTGCATTCACCACTTCTTTCGATAACCATATTTCCTTAACATGAACGAACTTTAATAACCCTTCTAAACCACCGATGTGGTCATGGTCTGCATGGGTAAGCATGACGAAATCGAGTGACCGCTCCCCCCGCTTCCATATATAAGGAGCTACAACGTCTGCACCTGGGTCATATACCGTTCGCTTTTGCTCATTCGGGTCTTGGAATACTCCACCGACATCAATTACACCGATTGTTTCCCCTGATTCTACAACAATCGCATCGCCTTGACCGACATCTAAAAGTGTCACCCGTGGAGACTCTGACCAGTCGGACCATCCAGCGACTAATCCACACGTCACAATCGCCACTATCCATCCAATGCACCGTTTTTGTTCGATGATAATGAAGCTTATCCATATCCCAACCCATAAAACGACTTGGTACGGGAATGTGAGTTCGTGCAACGGCGTCCACAGTCGACCAGTATTGTGGATTGAGAAAATCCCGTTTATCGCATCCAAAACACTCATGAACAAAGGGGCGGTCTTCGGAACCAACCAGCTGACGAGAGCCAGAGGTATCATCACCCATGATATACAAAAAGCCATCACAATATTTAATAACGGTGCAACGATAGATAAAATCGGTTGAACTTGCCAGAGGACCAATAAACCAAACAACTGCGCGAATACAGACAATTCCAACAACCCAGTCCAGATTTTTCTCGTGACTAATAAGAAAAAAGTCATGCCTACCGTTAATTGAAACCCTAAGTTTGAGAGAAGGTGTGGTTGAAAGGCAAGCATGGCGGTCGCGCACCAACTTAGCAGGCGAATCGGGTCCCTTACCGATACACCAAGTAGAGAAAGGATTAGCAACACATCTGCCACGAGGACAGCTCGTGCGACCGGTGGTGAGAAGCCTGTCAGCCATCCGAACGCCGTAATCGTCAATAGAATCAACATCGTCTTCGTCTCTCGTCGAATCGGGATTGGTCGAAACATTGTTTGAAGGGCAACAATCAGCAGGGCAATGTGTGAACCTGAAATGACGAGAAGATGCAGGAGACCCGTCACTCGATATGAAAAAGAGGTTTGTTCATCAAGCATCCGACTCTCACCGAACAATAAGGCCTCTATGTATAGCGCGACATCACCGCGATATTGTTGTTCAATCTGTTGGAGACGTCTTTCTTTCCACCTCAGCATCCAACCGTCCATCCCTGCTGTCGGACGGCACTCGTCGATTCGCTTGATCTTTCCTTTAAAGGATAAGTTCGCGCTTGCCGCCCATTTCTGTTCGTCAAATCCTCCGATGTTCCGTAGCGGCTGAAACGGTTCGTGTTCAATTTCTACGAGACAAGTCTCACCAGGTCTACCAATAGAGAGATCTCTCCCCCGCAACACACCTTGATGAGTTGCCACGTTCCCATATAATCGGGTCGTTTTCCCGTTCTCTTTACGACTTTCAATCGAAAACACCACTTTGTCTGTCGGTGTCCATTCCGCTGTATCGGCGTGCAACCATGCAATCAGGACGAAGAGAATAACACCGAGTTTCGCGTACAGATGTTGTCCGCCTCGTGACGCAACGTATAACACACCGGAGACGATTGTGACGATGTAGACTCCTTCAGTCACTCCGATCACCATCAATACCGCAAATAGTGGAAATAACGGCATCTCATGGTACCAATAAGTAAGGTTTCATACTTTCTAATGTCTTCTCTCCAAATCCTTTCACATTACCTAAGTCCTCGTATGATTTAAATGGACCATTCTCTTTCAGGTGGTTCAGAATCGCGTCTGCTTTAGCAGGACCAATTCCAGGGACCGACATTAACTCGTCTTTCGTGGCACTATTCACGTGTACCCCATTTGGTTCCAGCTCTGTGCTTGGTACCTCTTGCGCAACAGGGGCATCCCCTTTTTTCGGTACGATGATTTTCACCCCGTCCACGAGTAGTTGCGCCAAGTTTAACTGTTCCGGGTCAGCTTCATCTGTTAATACTGCCAATGAGAGAACATCCCCGACTCTTGCGCCTTCTGGCACGGTATAGACGTTCGGAGACTCGACCGCGCCTGTGACATAGACGACGATTTCTAATCGCTCTACTGTCTCAGACGGAACCACTTCTTCTGATTCTACAACGAATTCATCGACGACACGTTCTTCTGATTCTTTATTATAAAATAAATAACCAACACCTAAAAACAGGACGACGACAACACCGATGATGACCTGCTTCCACTTTTCCAAGACGATTCTCCCCCTGTTTCGACTATTGAATCTAGTATGCCGAATCCAGAGTGACTACACTTTTCCCGTTCTCGATATTAATCTATTCTCAACAAAGTCGTTTGACTGCCTGCTATGTACCCGACCTTCATACAATCTGAAAGATAATCATCCATTTTTTTAGGACAACAAATTAAGGATCCCGAAACATTCGAAACAACAAAAAACCGAAAACCAATGAGTGGTCTTCGGTCCTTCTGCATACGGATGATTATTCTTCTTCGAAATGCTGAACCTGGTCAGCGAGTGCTGCTGCTTGTCCTTCTAACTCTTGCATTAACGTAAAGATTTGATCGAAGCTCGCTTGTTGCTCTTTCATCGAGGCTGCCACTTCTTCGTTACCAGCCGCCAATTCTTCCGTCACGCCAGATACTTCTTCGACACGACGTAAGACATTGTTTACTTCGTTACTTGATGTGAGCATCTCTTGTTCAATCGTACGGACAAATGAAGCGACATGATCTGTACGTTCATGGATGCGATTGAACGCTTCTTTCGTCAATCCAAACGCTTCGAGTTGCGCTTCCTGCTCACGCTTCGACTCATTCACCGTCTCTGTCAAACGAACAACTTCTTGTTGGATTGTCTCAACGACATGGAAAATCGAACGGGTCGCCTTATTACTCTCTTCCGCCAACTTCTTCACTTCACTTGCTACAACAGCAAACCCTCGTCCCGCTTCACCTGCACGGGCCGCTTCAATTGCCGCGTTGAGGGCAAGTAAGTTCGTCTGAGCCGCGACATCTTCGACAAGCTTCGCCATCGCTTCAATCTCTGCTGTTTGTCTTGCAAAGTGATCCATACGCGTGACAAGCACTTCATTTCGTTCACTTGAACGGTCTAAGATCTGTTCTTGATCGGTTAATGTTTCAATCCCCGTCGCTACTTCACGTGTCATTTCTGACGTTTCTTCTGTCGTCTGTTTCGTTTGATTCAAACTCGTCTCAAACGAAGTCGCCATCGTGTGAACTGAACTGAGCGTTTCCTGCAATTCATTGGCGATGGATTGCGCACCGTGTGCCATTTCATCAACCGCGTTTGTAATGTTCGAGGTCGTACTGACGACCGCTTCATTTTCAGAAGCTGCTGTTTCTGTCATGCCATTCACTTTCATAGACGTGACACGAATTGAGCCGATTACCGTTTGAAGTGACGCCGTCATGTCGCGCATCGCACGCTCTAGACGTCCAATTTCATCATTGCGAGTAGACTCCGGCAACGTGACGAGACGTCCCGCTGCGATGGCTTCCGCCATTTTCACATTACGCTTGAGCGGTCGAGTGATCGAACGAGCAAAGAAGAAGTTGTAAATCCCGAGCGTTAAGATGACAAGGATTGTCAGGAGAACAGAAATCAACAATAGACGTTCAGTCTCATCTGCTGCTTCAACTTGAAGTGCTTCATAAAATGAACCGTTCTTCGCGATCAACGTATTCACATCATTTAATAAGCCTTCCAATTTTGCTGCCTGAATTCGGGCAGCAATGCCCCCTTCAAAGGCAGATTCGACATCTTCGTTCACTTTCTCATACTTCATGGTTGCACGGTCTAAATGATTCGAAAATGCCGGAATCAAGTAAGATTGTTTCAAGTTTTCAAACGTCTCCGCGTTCGTCACACGGATGCGTTCAAGTTGTGTAAGTGTAGATTGATTCGATTGCTCGCCGAGTGACGTCCAGAGCGACTGTTCCTGTAAGAGCGACGTCTCTAGCTGGGACAATTCAATCATTTGACTTCCATACTGTTCATTGTAAGTCTGTAAACGGTTCAAGGTCGACAAGACATAAGTCATCATAAGTATGATCAAGACGACAGTGAACACGGTTGAGAAGATAAATCGTTTACGCAAACTCATTACAGTGTCCCCTCCTTCAACTGACGTTCTACCGATTCATACTCGGATGCTTCTTTCTCATCCCACTGAATGCGGCGAAGTGGGGCTAAACCGACGCCGCCTTCTTCAATCCCAAGAATGATATGGTCATTAAATGGTTCTTCGGTAACACGACCAGCGATTTCTACAATCGCCAAATCGATTTGCTTTAACATCGAAGTGACGACCGCATCGGGGGCAATCATGGATTGGTCACTATCAACCCCGATTGCTTTAACCCCATATTTTTCAGCTGTCTCGAGTACGCCAACACCTGTCAGCCCGGCCGCAGCATAGAGCACGTCTGCTCCTTCTTCAATCTGTTTTTCGGCAAGTTCACGACCGAGTTCTGGTGAAGCAAAATCATTTGAGAAATTAACGAGTATCTCAACGTCCTCATTCACAGATTTCGCCCCACGTTCAAATCCTGCTTCAAATTTCTGAATGAGTTCAATATCCATCCCACCGATAAAACCAATTGTCTCAGACTCTGTCTCAAGACCAGCAACTGCGCCGGCAAGCGTACTGCCTTCACCTTCTTCAAATGTGATGTTCAAGACGTTCGAAAGTGCTGACACACCATCGATGAGAGCAAATTGTTGATTTGGATGCTCTGCCGCTACCGTTTCTAGCTCTTCCTGACAAGCAAAGCCAAGACCGACAATCACATCATGTCCTTCTTTTACCAGCTCTTCGAACCCGACTTGATACGTCTCTGTCTCTGATAATTCACGATAATCAACGAACCAACCGCCCGTTTCACGTAACTCGCCCATACCACGCATCGCAGCATCACTGAATGATTGGTCCCCGAGACCCACATCAGATAAGACGACACCCATCGACTGACGTTCCTCTACAGTGGCATTCGGATCGTCAATTACCGACTGACAGCCGGATAACCAGAGTGCACTCGCCATGATCGTACTAAACATTATGTTTTTCTTCATGTATTCAATTCTCCCTCTCTATTGGTCTGACAACTCTTATATCGACCGAGAGAGCTTTGTTCTCCATATTTTTTTTAAAAAGTTGTGGGAATAAAAATGAGCCATAGACATTGTCCATGGCTCATGTTGTTTGTTCTTCTGATGCAGCGACTGTTGAATCGACTAACCCTTGCTCAGATACTGGTGTCTTCGCAACGTTCCCTTTTCCGGCAAAGTTTTCGAGCAAGTCTTTCATATCGATGCCCGATGATGCTTTTAATGTTTGTTGCAGCGATGCCATAAGATCAGTAGCATATCCTGTCACTTTCCCAGCACCACCATTCTGACCACCGCCTGTATCGACGACTGTGATTTGATCGATGTTACCAAGTGGCGCAGCAATCTCCTTCGCATAGTCAGGAAGCATCTTGACGACCATATCGAGGATTGCAGCTTGTCCGTATTGAGAGAAGGCTTCGGCAATTTTCTCTTTCGCTTCCGCTTCAGCAAGACCGGTCAAGCGAATAATTTCAGCTTCCGCTTCACCTTTCGCACGTTCCGAATCGGCTTCAGCAAGACCAGCCAACCGAACACGTTCAGCGTCCGCTTTCGCTTGGGCTTCAATGCGATATTTTTCTGCATCGGCGCCTGCAATTTGACGCGCTTTATCCGCAGCTGCTGATTGTTCGATCGAGTAACGGTCCGCATCGGCTTTTTTCTTCACTTCTGAATCGTATTGCTTCTCACGACGCATAATTTCCTTCTCTTCGAGCTCGATTTGTTTTTGACGCTCGATGATTTGAACTTGCATCTGTTGTTCAGTAACTTCTTGTTTCGCACGTGCTTCTTCAAGCTCATACGCCTGGTCGGCCCGAGCTTTGGCGACGTCTTGTTCACGACGGTAAGCCGCAATCCGGAGCTGGTTTTCTTTTTCTGCCTCAGCAATTTCAGACGCGCGCTCGAGCTCTGCCTTCTTCGCATCTTTCATGGCTTCCGCCTGTTTGATACGCGTCTCTTTGTCCGCTTCCGCTGTCGCGATATCGGCATCACGCTTTACTTGTGCAATACGAGGCTTTCCGAGTGATTCTAAATAACCGTTCTTATCTCGAACATCTTTGATGGTAAACGATACGATGATTAATCCCATCTTCGCCAAATCTTGTGATGCAACGCGTTGCACTTCTTGAGAGAACTTGTCACGATTTTTATAAATCTCTTCGACCGTCATTGACCCTAAAATCGAACGTAAATGTCCTTCAAGTACTTCTCGTGCTTCGTTCTCACGTTCAATTTTAGGTTTACCGAGGAACTGTTCAGCCGCTGTCGCAATTTCACTGATTGAACCGCCGATTTTAATGATGGCTGTCCCATCCGCCATGACCGGTACACCTTGTTCTGTGTATACTTCAGGTGTCGTGACTTCTAATTTGCTCGAGAGCAAGCTGAGTGGTTCTGCTTGTTGGAATACCGGAAGGACGAACGTACCGCCACCTCGAATAATTTTGACACGATTTCCGGATGCGTCACTATGTACATTTTTTTTGCCTAAATAACTACCTGTTACAATCAAAGCTTCATCAGGTCCGACTGTGCGATATTTCAATACGAATACAAACACGAGTGCGAGGATGATGACCCCGACGATGATGCTGACTAAAATAGCCGTATTCATGTGTTATTTCTCCTCTCGAATCGTAGGTTCGTCATATATCATGACGATTGCAATATTGCCTTTCACTTCAATGATGACTACTCGATGATCAGTCGAAATCGTTGTCCCGTCCATACTTTGGGCTGTCTTCAAAAGAGATCCGGTCACCGTCTCAATCATGACTTCGCCGTATCCCCCTTCAGGAATAGGGACAGTCAGTCGACCGACTCGTCCAATTAATGCCTCATCCGTCAAACCGATTGATTCTTCAGCATTTGATAGTGGTAACAGGACAAACAAGTAAAGCAGCGTTGTCAATGCGAAAGATCCAACTAACGCGACAGCGAGTCCAATCATCGGAGAGACATGCGCCAAAGCATTTAAAATAAGTCCGATTCCTGCTCCAAGCGCCAAGAAAGATAAGATAACCGCAGGGTTAAACCATCCCTCAAACATATCGAACGCATCGGAGAACAACATGTAAATAAAGGTTCCAAAACCAGCGATGATCAACACCCACCAATACAGTTGATCGATTGCTTCCATTACCACTCCTCCTGTCGACGTCTTCGTTCCATCATCAACACACGCCGAAGTTGTTCGACTTCTAGTGCGAGCTTATCTTCAATCGCATCCCATTCTGAAAGCGGTGACGTGGATAAGTCGTTCGCTTCCCGAGCCCGACCGATGGACAGTTCAATACGTCGTCGATTGTAAAGGTCGACAAGTTCTTGACGTTCAAGTCGCATCATGTTTAAAAAATATTCAACTTCTTTTTGAACTTGAATAACTTGTTCCGTCACGTCCTCAGAAGAATCTTGCATCAGTAGCCGACGCACTCTCACTTGATGAGCCACTAATTTAGCAATCCTCGCCTCGAGTTCGAGAATGTGCTTGTATAATTCCTCTACCTCATCTTGATGCGTGTCATCGCGCCACCACACGTCCACCTCACCTCACTTTTCTCTAATCACTTTCATATACGTTAAAACTTCATCTTCGGTTTCAAAAAAACATAAAAAAATGTAAAATGAATTTGCCAGGAAGAAAGGAAGTGCTCATTTTGGGCAACCAAGTGATTAAACTATCAACCGCATCACAAGAAAAATTAAAAAATTTGTATCATAAGTATGCTGTCACGCCACCACCATATGCGACATTCAGTGCAAAGACACCCGGATTTGTCGTGACGATTTACCAATCGGGTAAAGTGATGTTCCAAGGAAAAGATGCTGAGACCGAGGCAGTCAAATGGGGGACGCCAGACAAGAAAAAAAAAAGCATCCGCACCAAACACGATATTGCCTGAAGGATTTTCAGATTGGTCAGTCATCGGAAGCGATGAAGTCGGAAAAGGAGATTATTTCGGACCGCTCGTCGTCGTGTCAGCATTTGTCTCACGCGATCAAATCGCTCTCGTCAAAGAACTCGGTGTCAAAGACTCGAAACAGTTATCTGACCCGGAAATTGTCCGCATCGCTAGAGATTTGCACGCCACGATTCCTTATCAGAAAGCTACGCTTCATAATTCAACCTACAACAAGATGCAACGGACAATGACGCAAGGGAAGATAACCGCAATTGCCCATAATGCTGCGCTTCATACATTGATTGAAAAACTCGAACAAAAACCCGATGCCATTTTAATCGACCAGTTTGCTGAAAAGCCGGTTTACTATCAACACCTGCGATCAGAACACGATGTCGTTCGCGATGATGTTTACTTTTCAACGAAAGCTGAAGGTCTTCACGTATCGGTCGCAGCCGCTTCAATTTTAGCTCGTGCATTCTTCTTAAAAGAGATGGACAAGTTAAGTCAACAAGTCGGTGTCACTCTCCCAAAAGGAGCAGGCGCCAAAGTCGATCAAGTGGCCGCAAAAATCATCCATCATCATGGTCAAGACTATTTACAAAAGATTGCCAAAGTCCATTTTGCAAATACAAAAAAAGCAATCAACTTGAACGAACGTCGCTTGTAGAGGTACAGCGTCAAATATGATATACTCATTTTACGGTTAAATGAACTTAAAATTTTTGGAGGATAGCGTTCATGTTGCATTATAAAACCTATACGATCAGTGATGACCATCCTTGGGTCATCTTCATACACGGCGCCGGTGGAAGTTTGTCACATTGGTATCGTCAACTTCGCCCATTCCGTAAAAAATATAATGTGTTACTCGTCGATTTGCGTGGTCATGGTGGTTCTTATGATGAGGAACAATCGCTTAATCAACCCTTGAACGCCTATACATTTGATGTCGTTGCAAAAGATGTAATCGAAGTCATGGACCACTTAGATATCGAGAAAGGTCACATGGTCGGTCTCTCTTTAGGGACGATTGTGATTCAAGCGATGTTCGAACATTATCCGCATCGCATCGCATCAGTCATCCTCGGAGGAGCGATCGTCAAATTCAATGTCCGCTCCACGATGCTCATCCGTCTCGGCAGTCTCGTCCAAAATTTCGTCCCTTATATGTGGTTATACAAGTTATTTGCGTGGATTTTACTTCCTAAAAAACGTCATAAAAAATCACGGATGATGTTCGTTCGCGACGCAGCGAATTTGTGTCAGCGTGAATTTATCCGTTGGTTCAAGATGACGGAAAATATCAACCCATTATTGAATCAGTTCACATCGATACAAACGAACGTACCGATTCTGTATATAATGGGGGACGAAGACTATATGTTCCTCGAAGCTGTCGAACGAACGGCAAAACATCAGCCTACGGCAAATGTTGAGATTGTCACAGATTCTGGACATGTCGTAAACGTAGATCAGCCCGATCAATTCAATACATTGTCGATGAACTTTATCGATGATCAGATTCAAGCACTCTCGTTAAAAATGAGCTAATATGGACGAAGTTCGGTAACCTCGCACTCGAAATCCAATAAAATAAGGAGCGTTGTCACATGTGGACAACGCTCCTTATTTTTTATGCCCGTAGTTCAGCCCCGTGCTCAGCACGTACTGCCTCCACGATCGTTTCATATGTTGCCGTTACTTCTTCGTCTTGTAACGTTCTTGACGGGTCTTGGAACTTGAGTGAGAAGGCAATCGACTTCTCATCCTCTCCAACATTCTCACCTGTATAAACGTCAAACAAGACGAGGTCAATCAAGAGTGGCCCAGCCGCTTGGCGGATGGTTTGTTCCACTATCCCAGCCGGAATCGCATGTGGTAAGACGAGTGCCAAGTCTCGTGAAATCGATGGATACCGTGGTACGTCTTGATAAAGAAGCGTTTCGTCCCCGCGAAGTGCTAACAGGTCGAGTTCGAATACATACACTTCTTTCATACCGTAGACGTCTTTCGAAGTTCCTGGATGTACTTGTCCAACATATCCGATGACCTCTCCGTTCATCAAGATGTTCGCCGTACGGCCTGGGTGCATATCGGGCATCGCTACGGCCTCATACGTGACATCAAGGCGAAGCGTTTGGACTAACGTATCGACAATCCCTTTTGCGACGAAATAGTCAACCGGGACCCGTGTTCCTTGCGAACGATGGTCCATCCAAAGACCTGTGACAACGCCAGCCACTCTTTCTTTTTCACGCGGTAACGTATCGCCATGCTCCGTGTAGACGCGTCCCGTCTCGTACAGTGCGACGTTCGATTGTTGACGCGCCGTGTTATAACGTGCCGTCTCCAACAACCCTGGAACGAGCGACGTACGAAGGACAGAGCGTTCTTCACTCATCGGCATCGCCAGACGAACAAGCTGACTGGCTTCTCCTCCGAAGCGTGTCGCATGTGCCTCACTCGTTAACGAGTAAGTGATGGCTTGTGATAAGCCGACACCTTGCAACAAGCGACGTGTCTGTCTGCGCAATCCGTTGATTGCTGGCAAGTAGCCTTTCGATTGAGAGGCAGGTAACGTCGACGGGAGACTATCATATCCGTATAGACGCGCCACTTCTTCTGTAATGTCAGCCGGAAGTTCTAAGTCCGGACGACGTGAAGGAATATGAACCGTCAGCACGTCATCCCCTTCTGTCGTGAGACCGAGACGCTCCAGGATTTGAACAATCGTCTGACAATCGAGTGACATTCCTAAGCGCTTATTGATATAGTCAATCGACACTTCGATTTGGCGGGCACGTGATTCTGCTTCACCCGAACGTACCGCATCTTGAACGGTCCCTCCACTGAATTCCACAATCAATTGCGCAGCGCGGTCAAGCGCGAGCATGACACGTTCTGGGTCTATCCCTTTTTCGAAGCGAGCACTTGAATCTGAACGAAGACCGAGCGTACGGCTTGTCTTACGAACGGATGCCGGATCAAAGTATGCTGACTCTATGACGATATCTGTCGTTTTGGCATCCACTTCTGTGTTGGCACCACCCATGACGCCTGCGATTGCGACCGGGGCTTGCCCGTCCGTAATGACCATCATCGATGAATCAAGCGTGCGTGTCACGTCGTCAAGTGTGATTATCTCTTCTCCATTTTCAGCTTGACGGACCACAATCGAGTTGCCGAGTTTTTTCGCATCGAATGCGTGAAGCGGCTGCCCGATTTCAAGCATCACATAGTTCGTCACATCGACAATGTTGTTGATTGGACGGACACCTTCTGCAATCAAGATGTTTTTTAGCCATTGTGGCGATTCTGAAATCGTTACTCCTTTCACTTCACGAGCTGCATAGTACGGACAGTTCGGTGTAGCGAGTTCGATGGACACATCAGATGGTGATGACGATGTGACATCTGCTGTCGGCAACGTGTATGAACGTTCCAAGATGGCCGCAACCTCATGAATGATTCCATAAAGGCTCAAGCAATCTGAACGGTTCGGAGTCAAACCGAGTTCGATGACCTCATCGTTCAAGTCTAGTAAATCGAGTACATCCGCACCGACTTGTACAGATTCACGGAATGTATGAATCCCGTCCTGCTCGTCTTCCCGAATTTGTTTCTTCTCGAATCCAAGCTCCTCGAGTGAACAAATCATCCCTTGTGATTCGACACCACGAAGTTTGGCTTTTTTTATTTTAAGTCCTGGTAAGCGCGCGCCAATTTTGGCCACAATCACATGTTGCTCTTCGCGTACGTTCGGTGCACCGCAGACGATTTGAACAGGGTCACATTCCCCGATGTCTACTTTCGTCACATTTAATTTATCTGCTTCTGGATGTTTCTCACATGAAAGGACACGACCGACGACGATACCAGAAAGTCCCTCTCCGCGATTCGTCACACTTTCGACTTCAATCCCGTTCTTCGTGATCAAGTCACCGAGCGCTTCTCCGCTTAAATCGGATACATCAATATATTGATTCAACCATTTTTTTGAAAGTAACATCTGTCTTCCTCCTTAGAATTGCTCGATAAAACGTAAGTCATTTGTGTAGAAATGGCGGATGTCATCGACACCGTGTTTGAGCATCGCCATACGCTCAACCCCGATTCCGAATGCGAATCCTGACACAATTGATGAGTCATAGCCGGCCATCTCTAGTACATGTGGGTGGACCATCCCGCCTCCAAGAATTTCAATCCATCCGGTTCCTTTACAGACGTTACAGCCTTTCCCACCACATTTGAAGCAAGAGATATCCACTTCGACCGATGGTTCCGTGAACGGGAAGAAGCTCGGACGGAGACGAATCTCGCGCGCTTCACCGAATAACTGCTTCACGAATACTTCAAGCGTCCCTTTTAAATCTGCCATCGAGATGGATTCATCGACAACGAGTCCTTCGATTTGCATGAACTGATGCGAATGCGTCGCATCGTCCTCATCACGACGATACACTTTGCCTGGGCAAATGATACGAATTGGCTTCCCGTTCGCCTCTAACATCGTCCGAGCCTGCACAGGTGACGTATGGGTACGGAGCAACGTCTCCTCCGTGATGTAGAACGAGTCTTGCATGTCTCGTGCCGGGTGGTCTTTTGGTAAATTGAGCATTTCAAAATTGTAAAGATCTGTCTCGACTTCAGGACCTTCTGCGATTGTATACCCGAGTCCAACGAACAAGTCTTCCATTTCGTCGATGATTTGTTGTAAGAGATGACTTTGTCCAGGAGTCGATGTACGCCCTGGAAGTGTTACGTCAAGCGTTTCCGCTTTTAGTTTCTCTTCGAGTTCAATCGCCTTCACTTCTTCAATTCGAGCATCTAGTGTGCTTTGAATCGCTGTACGAACTGTATTGGCCAACTCACCGATGACAGGACGTTCCTCAGCAGATAACTTGCCCATACCACGAAGTACCTCAGTCATCGGTCCTTTTTTACCTAAATACTTGATACGGACATCATTTAATGATTTTTGTGTGGATGCCTGTTTGATTTCTTCTAACGCTTCCACCTGTAACTGTTCTAATTGTTCTTTCATGTGTTTGCTTCCTCCTCTACATAAAAAAGTCCCTTCAGTCGTTGACTGAAGGGACGAATCATCGCGGTACCACCCTACTTGGCCAATTCATGGCCCACTTGAACAGCATCGATATCGTGATGCCAAACCGGTGTTGTCTCCAACACGACTCCAGAGTGAATTCAGCGACGAATCCGGCAAAGGCTCTCAGTCACGGCCATTGCTCCCTGAACGGAATCGGTCATTCGCTTACTATGTTCTTTCAACGTCATATCCTATTCATCGATGTGTTTAACCTATCACGTTTTTCACGCGCTGACAAGATTATTGTAACGCGATGCGATACATTAAAATACCGGCAGCGACCGCTGCATTGAGCGATTCTGCGTCACCGAGCACCGGAATATGCACACGGGTGTCACAGAGTGACAACACATCATTGTGCACACCTTGCGCCTCGTTCCCGATGACTAGGGCCACCTTGTCTTCGAATGCAACTTGTTCATACGATGTCGCTTTTGAGAGGGCTGTCCCATATACGTGGAATCCATCCTCTTTCAGCTCGGGCAATTTTTCAAGCAAGTCGACCGAGGTCACGTTCACGTGAAACAAGGACCCTTGTGTGGCGCGTACAACTTTAGCGTTGAACGGATCGACCGTCCCTTTCCCGAGTAACACCGTATCGAACCCGGCAGCATCTGCCGTCCGAATCATCGTACCGAGATTACCCGGGTCTTGTACTCGGTCTAATACGAGTACTTTCTTCATCTTCCGTTCAACCGGTGTCATCTTGACAACGGCAAACACACCTTGTGTCTTCTCCGTTTCTGAAAGAAGGTCGGCGACGTGATCGGATAACTCGAGAACCGGCATATCTTCTAGTCGCCACGTTCCTTTTGGTGCATACGACTCAGCCATGATGAGTTGAACGAGTCGACCGGCACGAATGGCCTCATCTACTAAATGTTCTCCTTCTACAAGGAATTGACCCGTTTCTTGACGACCCTTTTTTGTCATGAGTCGTTTTAATCGCTTAATCGTCTCGCTCTTCGTAGACGTAATCTTCGTCATATTATCCCTCTTTCAACCATTGGACCGTCTCGTGGTCTAAACGTTTCGTCAATGCGACGACGAGTTGTACGGCTGCCTCGTAATCATCTTGATGGATGATTGACACGTTCGTGTGTAAATAGCGGACCGGCACTGTCAATGCGATGGCTGGCATCCCGATTCCAGAAAGGTGGAATCGCCCAGCATCCGTTCCGCCACCTGGCGTTAAGTCCAATTGATACTTAATGTCTTGCTCTTTGGCCACGTCAACGATGAGATCGACAAGGCGTGGGTTCGTTATAGTAGTCGCATCAAAGAAGATGACTTGAACCCCGTCACCAAGTTTTGATAAGCCTTCTGCTTGCGTCATTCCTGGCGTATCACTTGGAATGCCCGTATCGACTGCGATTGCTACATCTGGTTGAATCAAGTTAGCCGCCGTTACGGCTCCACGTAATCCGACTTCTTCTTGTACGGTTGCCCCTGTATAGACGACACCTGGGAACGATTCTTCTTTCAACCGTTTCGCAGCTTCAATCGCAATCGCGCATCCAATGCGGTTATCCCATGCTTTTGCCATCAAGAAGTTTTCATTTTTCATGACTGTGAATTCACAATGTGGAACGACTGTGTCACCCGGACGAATTCCCCATTCAGCTACTTCGTCTTTAGACGTTGCTCCGATGTCTAAGAACATATCTTTGATTTCAACCGGTTTTTTACGTGCTTCAGGCGGAAGTACATGCGGTGGTTTCGCACCGATCACTCCTGGAATTTTTTCACCAGCACGTGTCACGACATTCATTCGCTGTGCTAAGAGAACTTGGTTCCACCAGCCACCGAGCGCCTGGAAACGAAGGAAACCGCCTTCTTCCACACGCGTCACCATAAAGCCGACTTCATCCATATGACCCGCAATCATGACACGCGGACCTTCAGCGTCTCCTGTCACTTGTCCAAACAGACTGCCGAGCCCATCCTGTTCAAACGACTCGACATGCGGCTCGAGGTATTCACGCATCAATTGACGGACTTCCCCCTCATTTCCCGGGACTCCCGTCGCATCCGTCAAACGTTTTAACATATGTAACGATTCATTCATACCCATCCGCTCCTTTATATTAATATCCTTGATTTTGTCGCTCATGGTTTACTTCGTTTTTATTCATGTACGCCATTAATATGAGTTGCTCATTAAAACCGAGTGTATAACCAAGTTCAAGATAAGCTGCCATCAGCGTCTCGTACATGGCTTCTGTTTTCGAAAGACCAAAGTTCGTCACTTTTCGATAAATATCTAAAAAAGCATCAGTCGCATCAAGATATGAGCTTCCTGTAGGAAAGACGTCTCGTTCATATCCGAGCGCAAGTCCAAGTGATAATAAGAAATGAATACCGTCCACATATTCTTCTAAGATCACATCTTGAGGCGACGGTCCTTTCTTCGACCAAAACTTAAAGCTACGTGTTTCGTTAGCCAGTTCACCGAGCTCGACAAGCAGCGCCAGTAACCGTTCATCGAATTGATTACCGGTTAATCCATGTTGTTCTTTGATCCGCTCGTCTAATTCGCGCTGTCGATCAAACAATGTTGTCCAGTTCACCGGATGTTCCTCCTCTATTTCAACTTATAGCAGTACTAAAATCATTAAAGACCAGCCCACCGCTAAAATCAATACTTGTAATTGGAGCAATTTTGGGGCATGAACAGTCTTTTTGCGAGTCAAATGAAGACCGAACAAGGCACCAATGGCTCCTCCCGCATAAGCGTATAGTACGTTGAAATCGCCATTGCCGTGCGTATACCGTTTGGCTTGGATATAGGTGTATATGTTCAAGACGATGAGCGCAAGTGCAACGATTGCCACAATCGATTGATTCATAAACGTTCCTCCTTCTCTTCATTCTAAAAAATTTTTAAGAAAAAAGAAAGCGCCGAGAGAGTGTCTCGGCGCTGTCGATTGAACGATTACGCGTTCAATTTTGATTTAGCTGTTTCAGCGAGTGACGCGAATGCCTGTGCATCTGTCACAGCAAGCTCAGCAAGCATCTTACGGTTGATGTCGATTCCTGCAAGCTTGAGGCCGTGCATCATACGGCTGTATGAGAGACCGTTTGTACGTGCTGCCGCATTGATACGTGTGATCCAAAGACGACGGAAATCACGTTTCTTTTGACGACGGTCACGGTAAGCGTACATGAGTGACTTCATGACCTGTTGTTTTGCTACTTTAAATAGAATGTGTTTCGAACCAAAGTATCCTTTGGCAAGTTTAATTTGCTTTTTACGACGTTGACGAGTCGTATAACCGCCTTTTACGCGTGGCATATGGATTCCCTCCTAAATTGTTTCTGTATTACTTCGCGATCATGTTGCGAATGCGTTTGAAGTCTCCAGCTGATACGATAGCGCCTTTACGGAGCTTACGTTTCGCTTTAGTCGATTTGTTCGCGAACAAGTGACTAGTGTAAGCGTGTGAACGCTTGAGTTTACCTGATGCTGTACGTTTGAAACGTTTTGAAGCACCGCGGTGCGATTTCATTTTCGGCATGAGTATTTCCTCCCCACTGAGAATCGATGATTAATCTTCTTTGTTCGGAGCCAGCACTAAGAACATGCTGCGTCCTTCCATCTTCGGCTTTTGTTCAACTGTTGCCAAATCGGCACATTCCACTGCCATTTTGTCCAAAACACGTTTCCCGATTTCCGAGTGTGTGATGGCACGTCCGCGGAAACGAATCGAAGCCTTCACTTTATTTCCTTTTTCAAGGAACTTGCGTGCGTTACGCAATTTTGTTTGGAAATCGTTGTCCTCGATTGTTGGACTGAGACGTACTTCTTTCATTTGGATAACTTTTTGGTTTTTACGCGCTTCTTTCTCCTTTTTCTGGAGTTCGAAACGGTACTTCCCGTAATCCATAATTTTAGCGACCGGTGGATTTGCTTTATCCGCGACTAAGACCAAGTCTAGTTCCGCTTCTTCAGCTAAACGTAACGCATCGTTACGTGATTGTACACCGAGTTGTGCACCGTCTGCGCCAATGAGACGTACTTCACGGGCACGAATGTTTTCGTTGATAAAGAGCTCTTTGCTAATGGTTAGCACCTCCATCGTGCAATTGCACGAGATTTAGATTGACAAGACAACATGGCAATAAAAAAAGCGTCGGCAGTTTCCCACCCACACATCAGTTGAGGTCATAAAACGTCACACGACGCCGAATGAACCAAGAACTTGATGGACCTGCCTGATGACTCTCAGACGAGGTGAAAAGCGGGTGCTTCTACTTTGTTGTTTTTAATCACTATGTCATCTTAGCACTAGCAGGAAAAGATGTCAAGATGTCGCGCATGAATAATTGGTAGCTCACACTTTTATGATGATACCAGTCATTCTCTCGTTTCGCAATACCTTTTCAAAGGGAATAATTAAATATTAAAGGAGGGATTTACATGAATTGGCGAAAAGACGTCTCGCGAGAACATGACTATCACGAGCAAGTTCAGCAGATTGTCAGTAAAACAATGCAAGCACACGGCTTAGAGGACGAAAAATTGCAAGCTGTATTAACGGACTTATTAGAAGAAATGAATCGTATCACATTGAAAATCGTCGATGATCACGAGTCGGCACAAAATTATATTCATAAACGGTGGTATTAAAAAAGGGCAACGCCCTTTTTTTAATACCCTTTAGTTCGTGAGCGATTTGAAGAAGTTACTGATTGCCTCAAACAAACGAGCAAAGAATCCTTTTACTTCTTCTTGCTCGAGGAAAGCCTGAACGTCTTGTCCCGCATCTTTCAATCCATTACTGATTGATGACCAATCTAAATTTGCTTGTTGCATATTCTCGAACAGGGTTGTCAATTGATCGAGCTGCCCTTCAGATAGCTGAACGTTATTTTGATTCAATACTTGAATGACGATGTCACGAATCTCAACATTGGTCTCCGGCATTTGGTTCGCGATTTCAGCCTTAATGTCATTCATGAGACCGGCCACATCCTCTTGACCGACCGTCTTACCGATTTCAGACGTGACCGCAAGTTCTTCTTGCGCGAGCTCTTTTCGTTCATCAGACAATTTGATCCCCGTTTCGGCCGCAGTTTGGTCATACGCCTTCATGATTCCTGTCAATGCGGACGTACCCGTCACGTTAATTGGCGACGTGATATAAATATCCGCATCCGTTACACCAGCTGTGACAAGGGCGTTCGCATACATATCTTTCGTGACCCACGTCACATTCTCCGTTTGAATATCGAGGCCGGTCCCATCTGTCAATTTGATTCGGGCCGAAGAATACATGCCGCCCCCACGTTGCGCCTGTGGGACGGAGTCTCCTAAATATTTCTCTTCATCCGCGGCAGTCGCGATAATCGGTTCGATTCCTTCTGGTGCTTCCATGCGCTCAAGTACCCATTTCTCTTGTTCTGAAGATAAAGATTCACCAAGCGTCACAATCGTGTCGTTGACGATCGCTTCCGCCCCGACTTTCGGAAGCGCACCCGTAAAGACGATGGTCCCGATGGTAAGTGCCAATACTGGCTTCATATAATTCATCAATTATCACTCCTTATGTTTACGATACGTGTAGATGACCAAATACACATCCGTCTATAGACCGAAAAAAACCACCTTTCTGGTTGGAAAGGTGGTCCCTCACTTAGCGTGAACGATTCGCAATCTCTTCTGTGAGCGATGCGATGAATTCATCAAGTGACGCAGAAACTTGTTCCTGCTGACCGTAGCGGCGAATGTTGACCGCACGTTCATCACGCTCTTTGTCTCCAAGAACGAGCGTCATCGGAATCTTCTTCATTTGTGCTTCGCGAATCTTATAGCCGAGTTTTTCGTCACGGAGATCCGTTTCGACACGGACACCACGTTTGACGAGTTCTGCCTTCACTTCAGCGACGTATTCGTCGTGAACATGCGAGACAGGAATCAATTTCACTTGAACCGGTGCAAGCCACGTTGGGAATGCACCTTTGTATTCTTCAATCAAGTATGCAACAAAACGTTCCATCGTCGAGACGACACCCCGGTGCAATACGATCGGACGGTGGTCTTTCCCGTCCGGACCAGTGTACGTTAAATCAAAACGTTCTGGAAGTAAGAAGTCGAGTTGGACAGTCGAGAGTGTCTCTTCCTTCCCGAGCGCCGTACGTACTTGTACATCAAGTTTCGGTCCGTAGAATGCCGCTTCTCCTTCTGCCTCGAAGTACGGAAGCTCAAGCTCGTCCATCGTCTCTTTCAATTGGCTCTGCGCCATCTCCCAAATCGCATCGTTATCGAAGTACTTCTCTTTATCGGCGGAATCGCGATACGAGAGACGGAAACGATAATCTTTAATACCGAAATCAGCATATACTTCTTGAATCAAATGAACGATGTCTTTAAACTCCTGTTTCATCTGTTCTGGTGTGACAAACGTATGCCCATCATTCAAGACCATGTAACGGACACGTTGTAATCCTGTGAGTGCTCCAGACATCTCATAACGGTGCATTCCCCCGAGCTCAGCGATACGGAGTGGGAGTTCACGGTACGAACGTGGCTCGTGTTTGTAGATCGTCATATGATGCGGGCAGTTCATCGGACGAAGGACGAGTTCTTCGTTGTCCATCTCCATTTTCGGGAACATGTCATCTTGGTAGTGGTCCCAGTGCCCAGAAGTCTTATACAAGTCGACCGAACCGAGAACCGGCGTGTACACGTGTTGATATCCGAGTTCAAGTTCTTTATCGACGATATAGCGTTCAACCGTACGGCGAATCGCTGCTCCTTTCGGAAGCCACATTGGAAGACCTTGACCTACTTCTTGTGAGACGAAGAAAAGGTCGAGTTCCTTTCCGAGTTTACGATGATCGCGCTCTTTCGCTTCTTCAAGAAGACGCAAGTGTTCTGCGAGTTGTTCTTTCGTCGCCCAAGCCGTTCCATAAATACGCTGTAGCATCTTGTTGTCAGAGTCACCACGCCAGTATGCACCGGCCACGCTCATCAATTTAAAGATTTTCAACTTCGAAGTCGATGGGACGTGTGGCCCTCGGCAAAGGTCGAAGAATTCACCTTGATGATAAATTGTGAGTGTCTCCTCAGCTGGAATGTCTTCAATCAATTCGATCTTAAGTGGATCTCCGAGCTCTTTATAACGAGCGAGCGCCTCATCGCGAGAGACAACTTCACGTGTAATCTCTAAGTTTTCATCGACGATGCGTTTCATCATTTTTTCAATCTCAGGAAGGTCTTCCTCGTTGATTCGACGGTCCATTTCGATATCGTAATAGAATCCGTTCTCAATTGTTGGACCGATTCCAAAATAGATATTGTTGTCTTCTCCATACAGACGCTTAATTGCCTGTGCCATCAAGTGTGCTGAAGAGTGACGCATCAAATCGAGGCCATCTTCTGAATCTGGCATGACGAGTTCGATTTTTCCGTCATGTTCAATCGGGCGACGGTAATCGATGAGTTTCCCGTCAATCTTTGCTGCGATTGCTTTTTTACGAAGTCCCGGGCTGATTGAGCCTGCGACGTCTTCTGCTGTGATGCCGGCCTCAAACTCCTTTACGGCGCCATCTGGAAATGATAATTGAATCATGTACATCTTGTCCCCTCTCAAAAAAAGAATATAAAAAAAGCCCATCCCTCAAAAAGGGACGAGCTTTGATTCTCGTGGTACCACCCTCGTTCCCAAGCAATATGCTTGGCTCGAACACACGATAACGAGTGTGAATCGCCGCACGATTAGCCCGTACGGTGCTCGGAGGGAGTAAATACATCGTCGTCGTTAGGAAGCTTGCACCGCCCTTCCCTCGCTAAAACTCGTCTCAATGATTCATATCCTCTTCTATGCATCACTTATATGGTTCTTAGTATAGTCAACTTGGCCAATAAATACAATCCTTTACCGACGGCGATTTTCACCCTTTAGTTCAATTTGGGTCGTCGTCGTTGAAATCCGTTGCATGAGACGCTGCGCCTTCATTTTATTTTGCGCGGACCCATCGATTGAAAAATGTGTTTCAAGTTCTTCTCCACTAAAATTCGAACTATAGAGCGTCGGTAATCGATGCATCATTCGATATTGAAGAACGATCCCAAACAGCTCATCACGTACCCAAGGACTAATCGCCTCAGCCCCGATATCATCAATCAACAGAACAGGAACATGTTGAAACGATGTTAAAAACGAATCGAACGAGTCTGTGCGGATTTTCCGTTTCGCTTCTGATACAAAGCCAGGGGCGTGGACCAAAATCGTCTCGACATCCGCTACTTTCAACTCGTTGGCGATTGCTGCGAGTAGATACGTTTTTCCTACGCCGAAGCTACCATGTAGATAGAGGCCGTTCACTTTTTGTCCCGACTTCATTCCCGTTACGAAGCGCATGGCTTCACGAAGTGCGATTTTACGTGCATCATCTGCCCAATCAAATGATTCGAAGCTCGCCTCGCGCACTTCCTCCGGCAAAAATAAACTCTTAAACTTCCGGTCCATCTCCTTTTGTCGTCTTGCTTGCCGATGGGCGACCGTTTCTTCGTAACGAATCGCAATCTGCCCTAAATCGACATAAAGCACAGGTTGATGACCCGGGATGACAGCCTGTTCGTCGATGAACGTTTTGCCATCCATCTGTTCAGCATACTCACTCAGTTTCGTGAATCCGATTTCAATCGCTTTCTCCTCTAACTCAGGATGAGCGTTTAAAAAAGCAATCACACCCGGGTGATTTAAAGTTCGTTTGCGAATCGACTCATACGCCTCACGCACTTCTTTTCGATTCATCAACTGAGACAGCGCTTGGTTGATTCGTTCCATCCCCTCACCCCTTCTCTTTCAATTCATTCAATAGTTTCACAAGCTCCGCATCATCTGGGACAGACGATTCGAGTTCCTTCTTCCTTGCCTGATCGTAAGACCGTTGTTGTTTCGCTTCATCCTCGAGCCACTTCGGCATGTCTCCTTGTTGGTTCTTACGACGTGACCCAACAGTCGTTCGTTGCCCATTTTCTCGTTTTTGCTGTTTCTTCTCAATCAGTGCATCTTGTGTCTCTTCACGCTCTAGCGCTTCTTTCGCATTCGTATAGCCTGCTGTCTTCCAGCTTGTCGCAATGCGAAGGACGTAGTTCTCGTTCAGACGAGTCTGCTTCTTCACTTCAATGCAATAATAGAAGAGCGCGTTGATGACACCCGGAGCGAGACCGAGTGTATCGACAAGTTCGATGACTAACTGCTCGTCACTTTTAGAGAGTTGTGGCGTCTTTCGTAAAGTAGACACGTATTGATGAGGGTGCGCGGACTCCATCACCTCTGGGTCATGAAGATCCCCAAACTTCGTCTCCTCAAGTTCCACCGTTTTCTCTTTTCGGTGACGGGTCTGTTTCTTCTTCAGCTGCAATACCATTTGACGACAGCCGTCCCGTTTTTCTTGTTCACTGAGCGGAAGATATGCTTCGTGGACAAAATATTCTTTCAACATCTCAGCCATCGTCTCTTCATCGAGTTGAGAAACATACGCAAGTTTCGTAATTGTTTCATCTAATTTTTTTGTAAAAAAGCCAACTGGGAAATTCGTCAGTTTTTTCACAATGCCCATATCGAACGAATAGTTAATTTCAATCTTCGCACGATCCGGTTTTTCGTAATTTTTTTGAGTGAACGCCCGGTGATTGACTCCTTTGACGTCGAACACTTCATTGAAGTCTTTCGTTACTTCGACGATACCGGCCGGCAATGGGTCGATTGTAAAACGTCCTTGCAGTTGCTTAAAACGCACTTCTCCAACTTTATAAAAAAGGAAGCTTGATAACAGCCCATCATTTAAAAACGTGTGCGGTGCGAGCGGAACTCGCAACTGATAAACATATTGAGTTAATCGGGCATCTTTCGTTTTGTAGGTACGTACTAATCCGATTGCTTCTAGCCGGAATAAACTATCGGTCAATTCATTGATTGAGTACTCTAACATCTCACACAATGCACTGTGTGACATATAGTTCGATTTCATTTTACCGGGCTTCAATTCGCTCCATAGCGTCTGATAAAGCGCGAGCGCCTTCACCCCGATAACCGGTTGATATAGGTGATAGAGGGACTGATACGATTCACGGTCGACAAGACCTGTACTCATAATCAATAGTTCGTCTGTCCCAAAAATTGTACGTTCTTTCTCCATGGCTCTCTCCCTTGAAAAAGGGCGACCAGCAGGCCGCCCTTTAGTTGGTCGAATTTTCTTGCTTCATTAAATCTTCAAGTTCTTTAAAGAACACCGTGATGTCTTTAAATTGGCGATAAACTGAGGCAAATCGAACATATGCGACTTCATCTACACGCGCCAGTTCATTCATCACCAGCTCCCCCACTTGCTCACTCGGAATCTCCGACTGCGCGAGGGCTCGAAGTTGCTGTTCTACTTTTGTCACAACTCCTTCAAGTTGCTCTAAGGTAACCGGTCGTTTTTCACACGCCCGAATGATCCCGCGGAGTACTTTTTCACGACTGAACTCTTCACGATTCCCATCTTTCTTTACAATAATGAGAGGTGTCTGTTCGACTGTCTCAAATGTCGTAAACCGATAGCCGCACTTTTCACATTCACGACGACGCCGAATCGAATAATGGTCTTGCACCGGTCGGGAATCGAGCACTCTCGTTCCATTGTGATCACATTTCGGACAACGCATGCTCAAGCCTCCTTATCGTTCGACAGTTTTATTTCCTATAGCACGTAGCGGGAATTGCTGTGAGAGTGCCTCGTAGTAGTGAGATACAATTTGTGCAAGGTCTACACCGAGGCGCTGTTCACGATTCAGTGTGAAGTCAACCGCTGTACGCCCCCCGTCAACTTGTACGATTGTGACGAGTCCATCCCATCCTTCTCCGATGAATGAAAGTTCTCCACGGTTCGTATCGATTCGACGTACCGACTGACCTTTTGATTGAATGAGTTCTTCTAGCCACTGTATGATGGCATTCGGAGATGCCGCATAGTAGCGTGTCTGTAATGACTCGTTTTTATGAGTGTCTTTCGTTTCAATATGTGTTTGTAACTTATCTAACAGTCCCATAATTCACCTCAACGCTTGAGTTATATACGTTAAGCATATCAAAATTAAGGCGACAACAAAACATTTAAAAGGGCTGACCGTTAAACGGCCAGCCTCAAAAGGTTCTTCAGAATTATTTAGTTAATGCAACTTGTGCTTCAGGAACACGAATTGGTCCCATTCCACGTTCAAGTTTAACATCTTCACGTACTTTTGCATCCAAGCCTTCGGCGATATACTGCGATGCCGTAGCCGGATCGATTCGATCTCCACATGTGAACACGTCAACTGACGCGTACCCATGTTCAGGGAAACTGTGAATCGTTAAGTGTGATTCTGAAATGATGACGACTCCACTCACGCCGTGCGGCGCAAATTTGTGGAATGCGACTTCGCGGACTTCAGCGCCCGAACGAAGAGCAGCATCGACGAACAAACGCTCGATGTAGTCGATATCATTTAATTTGTCGGGATTGCACTCCCAAAGTTCTGTAATAATGTGACGTCCCATAGTATCCATATTAGTGGATCCCCCTTTACATCAATGGTCTCAAAGTAGTTGATGATCACTCACTTTGTGCCTGAATCGCCCACAACCACGGGGGAAAGTTAGTCCTAAGAGGTCCTAACCCTTTAAGTTGCGTTTGTCAGACCAATTGAAGTTCACGAAACTGAGTGTAACGTGTTTAGGACGTCGTTACAAGACATTTGATTAAAAAAAATCAGAAATATTTTTTTCTTCGTAATATTTTTTATACGTGTGTTTCTCGTTGTCCAATTTGTAGATAGCTAGCCACCATGTCTAATAAGTCCACGACACGGCATGAATACCCCCACTCATTATCATACCAAGCGAGCACTTTAACATGGTTCCCTCCGAGGACCATTGTCGAATCCATATCGATAATCGAAGAACGATCGTCCCCGTTAAAATCAATCGACACGAGCGGTTCTTGGGAAATGCCTAAAATGCCTGTCATTTCTCCGAACGCTGCCCGTTCGAACGCTTTATTGACTTCATCGATTGTTACATCTCGGTGGAGTTCCACGACTAAGTCGACGAGTGACACGTTAGGTGTCGGAACACGGAGCGCCATTCCGTTCAATTTCCCTTGAAGTTCGGGCAATACGAGCCCAATCGCTTTCGCCGCTCCCGTCGATGTCGGGATAATCGAATTACCACAAGCACGCGCCCGCCGTAAGTCTTTATGCGGATTATCAATATTGTTTTGGTCATTCGTATAGGCGTGTACGGTCGTGATTAGTCCCGTCTCAATACCGAACGTCGAATGCAAGACTTTCACGACCGGTCCGAGACAGTTCGTCGTACACGATGCGTTTGAAATAATATGGTCTTCTTCAGGACGATAATCACGATCATTGACCCCCATCACGATCGTACGCAAATCTCCTTTACCCGGCGCAGTCAAAATCACTTTTTTTGCCCCTGCGTCCAGATGAAGTCTAGCTCCGACATCAGAGTTGAACTTCCCTGTCGCTTCAACCACGATATCGATTTCAAGGTCCGCCCAAGGCAAACATGACGGATCGCGTTCTGAAATCAGTTCAATTCGTTTCCCATCGACTTCGAGCGTATCCCCATGCGCGCGAACGGTCAACTCAAATGGTCCATGGATAGAATCATGTTTGATGAGATGCGCGAGTGTTTCCGCCGGATAACTTGCGTTAATCGCCACCACTTCATGACGCCCCTCGATCATCAATTTCCGAAATACCATTCTCCCAATTCGACCAAATCCATTAATCGCCACTTTTGTCCCCATGCTAGATCCCCCTTTTTCTACATTACGGTTTCATTATAACGGATACTTGTAAGCGTTTTCACTATGAATCGTCACATTTCTTTCACTTTTCTTTGTTTATTTTTTGAAAATGAGGGAAATTTCTTCTCGTAAAGCAAAAGAGAAAGGAGGCGTCGTGATGTTTGATTGGGGAGATATCGATAAATTTTTCATTTCGTTCTTCATCATTTTACCGATTGTGACGTTGATTCACGAGTTAGGACATTATTTCTTCGCAAGATTATTCGGAGGCACTCTCGATATGCAAATCGGGACCGGAAAAAAATTGTTTAAAATAGGGCATCTACAAGTGAATCGTGTCTACTTTTATGATGCATGGTGTCAGTTTTCAGATTTGAAGTGGAGCAATAAAGTTACTCGCTCTCTCGTTTACGGTGGGGGCGCAATTTTCAACTTGGCGAGCATTCTCATTTTAAACGGATTTATTCTTCAACAAGAAATCGAGCCTACTCTTTACACGTATCAATTCGCCTATTTCTCGTTCTACTATATCTTTTTCTCTCTCTATCCAATTTATTATTCAAGTGGTCACCCAAGTGACGGCCGAGCGATTTATGATACATGGAAAAAAGGATCGCCTGAATCCGACCCTTTGAATTAAAAAGAAGGCAATCATTCGATGGCACTGAAAAACCTCTGCTCTTGCCTTACAGGAACAGAGAAAAAGCAAGGAATACAGAGGAGCGTCATCCCTGATTGGGACGACGCTCCTCTGTTTAGAATCATTTAGGATTTTTCAGTGCCTTCAATCATTCGCCTTTTTTTATGGATTTAAATTGATCGACTAAGCGGTCAATTTGGGAAGGTAACTCCCCCAATGCCCCGTTGTTATTCACAAGATAATCAGCCTGATGCTTTTTATCTTCAATCGGGATTTGCGAATGGATGCGTGCGAGCGCCTCTTCTTTTGTCAACCCATTCCGTTCCATGAGACGCATCAATTGAATTTCTTCGCGACAATAGACGACTACAGAATAGTCGACGAGGTCAAGCATTGTTCCTTCGAATAAAAGGGGAATGTCAAAAATGACGACCGGTTCACCGGCTGTCTCGTGTGTTCGCATCTGTTCTTTCATCTCTTCGCGAATCGCAGGATGCATTAGTTGGTTTAATTGCTGACGCTTCGTTTCATCATGAAAGATTTCACGTCCTAATGCAGGGCGATTCAATAGATCACCATCAAAACATTTCGGGAATGCCGCTTTTACGCCTTCGATTGCCTTTCCTTCAGGCTCAACGACCTTTCTCGCAATCAAATCAGCATCGATAATCGGAATCCCTCGCTCTCGAAACAGTCGAGACACTGTGGACTTTCCGGTTGCAATCCCACCCGTTAATCCAATTTTCAACATATTCGCCCACCCCTTAACGTTGTTGACAGTTCGGACAAAAATGCGTACCACGCCCGCCTAGTTTCATCTTTTCAATCTCATGACCACAACGACGACACGGCTCACCGGCTCGCCCGTATACATACAGCCTCTCTTGGAACGTTCCAGTCACACCGTCCGGGTTCGTATAACTACGTATCGTACTTCCCCCACGTTCGATTGCCTCTGTTAGGACAGCGACCGCTTCAACCCGTACACGCTCTACTTCTTCACCTGATAGACTCGCGGCCGTTCGTATCGGATGTATACCAGCACGAAATAGCGTTTCGTCTACATAAATATTACCCAATCCAACAAAAATCGATTGATCGAGGAGGGCGGTCTTGATGGCACGGGTCTTCATCCGCCCTAAACGCTGATGTAGTGCCTCTCCGGTCACGCGCTCGTCAAACGGCTCGTAAGCAAGCAATGAAAGTGGCGGCGTCGTATGAATCGTTTCGTTTGTCCGCAACTCCATCGTACCAAACTTACGTACATCATTATAATGCAAGGTAGATTGGTCAGTGAATGTGATGACGATATGTGTATGTTTCACCGGTTCTGTGAATGTCTCGTACGGAAAGAATTTCCCTTCCATGCGTAGATGTGAGACGAGGTACCCGTTCGTTAATTTAAACAAGATGAATTTCCCTCGCCTTTCTACATTCATAATAGTCTCTCCAACCAAGTGGTGAACCCACTCTTCTGCATCGAGTCCACGAATAATTTTAGAGTCGAGCACATCGACGGCCTGAATCGTCTTTCCTGAAACGACAGGTCGCAGTCGACGACAGACTGTTTCAACCTCTGGTAATTCTGGCATACTTACTACCTTCCTATCCTCTTATTTCGTATCGAACCAAGTGGCTCCTACTGCACCGTCAGCGCGTAATGGTACATCGAGTGTAACCGTATGTTCCATCGCTTCGGTCACCAGTTTTTCTAATGCTTCCATCTCTTCAGCAGGACCCTCAAAAATCAATTCATCGTGTACTTGTAACAATAGTTTTGACTGAAGGTGTGACGTTTTGAGGGCATGATTGACATCAATCATCGCTTTTTTGATAATATCGGCTGCCGTTCCTTGAATCGGGGTATTGATGGCAGTACGTTCAGCAAATCCACGCAAGTTGAAATTACTAGAGTGAATATCCGGGATGTTTCGACGGCGTTTTAACATCGTTTCAACAAATCCATGTTCTCGAGCACGTTCAATAGCCGCATCCATGAATGTCTTTACACCAGGGAACTGTTCGAAATACGTATCAATAAACGTTTGTGCTTCTTTACGTGTAATTCCAAGATTTTGCGAAAGTCCATAATCACTGATTCCATAGATGATTCCAAAGTTAACCGCTTTCGCCTGACGACGCATAAGCGAAGTCACTTCTTCTTTCGAGACTTTAAAGACGTTCGCCGCCGTCGATGTATGGATGTCCTCATCGTGTAAGAATGCCGCAATCATTTTTTCATCTTGCGACATGTGCGCCATGATGCGCAGTTCGATTTGCGAATAATCGACCGCATAGAGTACCCAGTCTGGTTCACTTGCAGTGAACGCCTTGCGGATGCGTCGTCCTTCTTCTAATCGAATCGGGATGTTTTGAAGATTCGGGTTGACCGACGAGAGTCGTCCAGTTTGCGTCAACGTCTGTGTGTATCGGGTGTGGATTTTGCCGTCTTCCTTCACGACTTTCTGTAATCCCTCGACATAGGTCGACTGCAATTTACCAAGTTCTCGATAATGCATAATTTTCTCGATGATCGGGTGGAGCGGCGCTAACTTTTCAAGCACATCAGCCGCTGTCGAGTATCCCGTCTTCGTTTTTTTCACGGGAGGAAGCGCTAATTTTTCGAACAAGATGACCCCTAGTTGCTTTGGTGAATTGATGTTGAATGGTTCTCCGGCCAACTCATGAATCGTCACCTCAAGCGTACTAAGACGTTCTCGAAGGTCCGCCTCCATATGTTGAAGCGTTTCGATATTAACATGTATGCCTGCCCATTCCATTTCTGCTAAAACAGACACGAGCGGTTTTTCGAGTGCCTCATACAGTTCTGTCTGTTCATTATCCTTCAACTCGGAGAGGACACGTTCAAATAACGTATAAATCGCATGTGCTTTCTCAGCGAGATGTGAATGGAACTCGTCTTCCTCAGGAACTTTAATTTTTGCACCTTTCCCATAAACCATTTCATCTTCTTCAAGATGATAGGCGAAATGAGAAGCAATCGAACTAAGTGACGTTCCACCAGATAGATTTAGTAAGTATCCGGCAACGAGTAAATCCTCGTAACCTTGAAGCGATAGCTGTTGACGTTTCAACTGAATGATTGTCTGTTTGGAATCGAGACAAACCGTCGCCCTAGATTCATCTTCAATCCATTCCTTGACCGGCTCTTCTTGTAACAAAGTCACGTCACCAATCGTCACCCCACGTTCTGATGCAATCGCCACCCCGACAACTTCTTCTTCGAAATAATCATCGTGCAGTTGCTCAAGAAATAGGACCGCTCGAGATAAATCTTGTTCAGAAAGGTCGATTGTCGGCCGCGCTTCTTTTTCGATCGTTTCTTCTGTAGCTCTGTCCGACAGTTTTCCGATTAACGATTTGAATTGGAGTTCCATGAATAGAGGCTTCACGACGGAAGCGTCATACGATTTAAAGACGAGATCGTCTACAGACACATTCAATGGAACGTCCGTATAAATCGTTGCCAACTGTTTTGACATTTTTGCTTCTCGCTCGTTCGCCTCAACTTTTTCTTTTTGTTTCCCCTTTAGCTCATCCGTATGTTCGTAGAGGGCTTCGACCGTGCCATACGTTGAAATCAACTTCAACGCCGTCTTCTCCCCTACACCTGGAATACCGGGAATATTATCGGACTTATCGCCCATTAATCCTTTCAAGTCAATCATCTGAATCGGATGTAGACCTTCATATCGCTCTTGGAAAGCCGCCTCGTTCATTTTCTCGACATCCGTGATGCCCCGCTTCGTCAAATAAACGGTCACTCGCTCATTGATGAGCTGTAGTAAATCTTTATCTCCCGTCACAATCGTCACTTGATCAAATGATGTATCTTTCGAGAGTGTCCCGATGATATCATCCGCCTCATATTGTTCAAGCTCAAGGACAGAGATGCCGAACGCGCGACAGACGTCACGTACGAGCGGGAACTGTTCTCGTAATTCTCCAGGAGTTTTTTGACGTCCACCTTTATACTCAGCAAACGTATCATGACGAAACGTCTTTTTCGACGCATCGAACGCAACAGCGAAATGCGTAGGTTGTTCGTCCTCCATCAATTTTAACAACATCATCGTAAAGCCGTACACCGCATTCGTATTCCGACCCGACGCGTCCGACATCGGAGGCAGTGCAAAAAATGCACGATATGTTAAGGAATTCCCATCCAAGATTAGTAGTTTACTCATTCAATCGACCTCCATTCTTCTCTTCGTCCATCATACCATACGGGTACATGCGTTCGAAAAAAAAGGCCCTTTTCTACGAATAGAAAAGGGCCTAATTCTCGACCATGTGGAGATGAGCACCGATCGAGTCACGAGATGATGAAGAGGTCTCACTCATAGAATAGCAAGGTTTTGTAAAGTAAATATGAATGAACGATAAAGGAATCGTTAAACCCGCGGAAACGTGATGGTGAACGTCGTTCCTTTGCCCTCAACGCTATCGACATGGATGGTCGCATGATGCAAATCGATGATGTGTTTCACGATGGCAAGCCCGAGTCCGGTTCCACCGGAGTTGCGACTTCTCGCCTTATCGACACGATAGAAGCGCTCAAAGATTCGACTCACTTCTTTTTCGGCAATTCCGATTCCGTTGTCTCGCACTCGAAGTTTGTAGGAATCCGGATTCGCCTCTACAGAAATCTCAACGCGACTTCCTTCAGGTGAATAGTTGATCGCGTTGGCGACCAAATTCATGATCACTTGTTTCATTCGGTTCAAATCGGCCTGCAATACAACTTCTCCATTGTGTTGTGTCTCTAGATGAATCGACTTCTTGTTCGCCTTTTGACTGAGTAGGAGACACACTTCGTCGACGAGTTGATTCAAATCGACGGACACCAGCTCCATTTGGAAATCATCTCGCTCCAATCTCGAAAGTTCAAGGAGATCTTCGACAAGCATCTGCATTCGCGTCGCTTCTTTTTGAATGATGTCTAAGAACTGGTCACGAAGTTCAGGTACTTCTTTTGCCCCGTCAAGAAGCGTTTCGCTAAATCCACGAATGGACGTAAGGGGTGTCTTCAGTTCATGACTGACGTTCGCCACAAAATCTTTCCGCATCTTCTCGAGCCGCTTTAGCTCTGTGATGTCGTTGAATAGTAACGTTGTCCCGCGAAGCATCCCTGTGTCACTGAATATCGGTGCAGCGGACACCATATACGTTTTCTGATTGAAACCTGTTCGAATCGACAATTGACGACGGTTAACCTCTTCTGTCAGATAGACATCCTCAATGAGCGATTCGACATCAGGACTCGGCAATATCCCATGATAAAATTGTCCAATTGATAAATCATCGTATTGGAACATCTCCCGATACGATCGGTTGACCAATGTGACGATGCCGCGTTCGTCAACTAGAAGAAGCCCCGCTCCCATATATTCGATGAGCGACTCAAGTCTCGCCCGTTGAACCGATTCTCCAAGGGAGATAGACTCTAAACTTCGGGCAAGGACGTTAATGGAACCTGCCAGACTGCCAGTCTCCTCATCATTTCGCAGTTCATACACACGAGCGCGATAATTCCCATCCGCTAACTCTCGTAAGACGATGGTCGCCTCGTCAATCGGTCGAATGAATTGGTTCGTCAAATGCTGTAGGACGAACAAGATGATGAAGAACGAGAAGACGAGCGCGAGCGCAATCGTCAACCAGATCCGATCATATACCCCTTCTAGGTCAGACACATAACGGATAAATGTCAGGTATACGGTATCACCTGTAGCGAGATCGATCGGTTTCGTGAATTGAATCAATGCATCTTCGTCCGCCTCACCAAATGTTCCGTCATTCGGTACTAAATTCGGATCAATTTGATAATCGATTGTACCGACACGAAACGGTGTTCCTGCAATTACTTCCATCCTGCTGTTAAGGAGTAAAATATCAAAACTACTCCCATCATCGATTTGACCGACATACTCACGAATTTCATCCAGTTCTCCGTCTTCTAGATAAAGGGCTGCTAGCTGAGCGTCCTCTTTCAACCGGTCTCGTTCGGAATCTAAATAGAAGTCTTTGAACAGTTGTCCAAGCACGATGCCGAGCATAAGAAGGACGCCCGTGACGAGCAGAATAAGTGTCGTCATGAATCTAGAACGATACGTCTTCATTCCGAAATCGGCTCCTCCATCTTATACCCGAGTCCGCGAATCGTTTTAATGTAGGTTGGTTTCTTGGTCACCGGTTCAATTTTTTCACGAAGGTGACTAATATGGACGTCGACGATCCGCGTGTCACCGACAAAGTCATAATTCCAAATGGCCGATAGTAATTGGTCACGTGTCAGCACACGACCTTTGTTTTTTGCCAGATAGGCTAACAGTTCAAACTCTTTCGGCGTTAATTCGAGCCGTTCTCCTTGTTTGAACACTTCGTAGTTTGAAGCTACGATTTTAACGTCACCGATTTGGATGACATCCTCTTCAACAGCCACCTCTTGTGGGCCTGAACGTCGTAAAATCGCTTTGACACGGGCGACCACTTCACGTGGGCTAAACGGTTTTGTTAAATAATCGTCTGCGCCAAGCTCAAGACCGAGGACTTTATCAAATTCATCGTCCTTTGCCGTCAGCATCAAAATCGGTGTATTGACTTTTTGTTGTCGAAGTCGCTTGCAAACTTCAAGTCCGTCCATTTCTGGGAGCATCAAATCGAGCACAATGAGCACGGCGTCCTTTTTTTCAGCCAGTTCCAACCCGGTTTTTCCATCATGTGCCGTTTCTACTTCAAAGCCAGCTTGTTCTAAATTAAATTTTAATAACGTCGCGATTGATACTTCATCGTCGACAACAATTACTTTATCAGCCACACTTCTTCCTCCTCTTGATCCACCAAATGTCACTCTCTATTTTACAAATCAAACCTTGATACGACCAACCTCAAAGCAAATCTTTACAAAAACAAAACAAATCCACTTTCAGTGTAGCATGCCCTACAAGATACAAAACGCAAAAAAAGATGCTTCCTGCATATTTGCAGGAAGCATCTTCCTCTTATAAGACGCCTAATACCGAGCGGACAGAGTCAGCAGACTTCGAAAGTGCTGCTTTTTCTTCATCTGTCAAGTCGAGCTCAAGCACTTGCTCAATTCCATGTTTACCAAGAATCGTCGGGACACCAAGATACAAGTCATTGAATCCGTACTCCCCTTCAAGGTATGCTATGGCAGGTAAAATCCGACGCTGATCTTTCACAATCGCTTCGACCATCTCCACGATAGCAGCAGCTGGCGCATAATACGCCGAGCCATCCCCCAATAGTTGGACGATCTCGCCACCACCTTTGCGCGTTCGCTCCACAATTTGCTCGATTCGTTCATCTGAGATGAGTTTTTCGAGCGGGATTCCCCCAGCGTATGAGTAGCGTACAAGAGGAACCATATCGTCCCCATGTCCTCCGAGAACGAACCCGGACACATCTTTGACGGATACGTTTAACTCTTGTGCTACAAATGTACGGAAACGAGCCGTATCCAGAACCCCAGATTGTCCGATGACACGTTCTTTCGGGAACCCCGACTCTTTAAACGCAGCATACGTCATCGCATCGACGGGATTGGTCAGAACAATCAGAATGGCTTCTGGAGAATGGATGGCAATCTCTTTCACAACCGAGCGCATGACGTTTGCGTTCGTTGCGACGAGGTCGTCCCGGCTCATCCCTGGTTTGCGGGCAATCCCTGCAGTAATCACGACCACGTCTGAATCGGCCGTATCGGCGTAATCTGATGTCCCTGTGACCCAAGCATCAAACCCTTGAATCGGAGCCGTTTCTTGCATGTCGAGCGCTTTTCCTTTCGTCGGTCCAACTTTTTCTTCCATATCGAGCAGAACGACATTCCCTAGCTCGCGCTGAGCCAAGTACAGTGCAGTAGTAGCACCGGTGAAGCCACTTCCAATTACAGAAATTTTGTTACGACGAATCATGAGCTCTCCCCCCTCAATTGACTCTTTCGAATGACTTACATGTTTTTGATTAATTCATCAGCGAACTCAGAACACTTCACTTCTGTCGCTCCGTCCATGAGACGAGCAAAATCATACGTGACGACTTTCGAAGCAATTGTTTTCTCCATCGAACGGGTGATGAGATCAGCCGCCTCGTTCCAGTTCATGTGACGGAGCATCATCTCACCAGAAAGGATGACTGACGATGGGTTTACTTTATCAAGACCTGCATATTTCGGAGCCGTACCATGTGTCGCTTCGAAGATTGCATGTCCTGTGATGTAGTTGATATTCGCACCAGGTGCAATCCCGATTCCACCCACTTGTGCAGCAAGGGCATCTGAAATGTAGTCACCGTTCAAGTTCATCGTCGCAACGACATCGAACTCACGTGGTCGTGTCAAGATTTGTTGAAGGAAGATATCAGCGATTGAATCTTTGACGATGATTTTCCCTTCAGCTTCTGCTTTTGATTGTGCTTCGTTCGCAGCCGCTTCACCAGACTCTTCTTTAATGCGGTCGTATTGTGCCCATGTGAAGACTTTGTCGCCGTACTCCGCTTCAGCAAGAGCATAGCCCCAGTTTTTAAATGCGCCTTCTGTGAACTTCATGATGTTCCCTTTGTGAACGAGTGTAACGGATTTACGGTCGTTCGCAATCGCATACTCGATTGCAGCACGGACTAAACGTTCTGTTCCTTCAGAAGAAACCGGCTTGATGCCAATCCCTGATGTCTCTGGGAAACGAATTTTATTGACGTTCATCTCATCTTGCAAGAAGTTGATGAGCTTTTTCACTTCATCGCTTCCTGAAGCGTATTCGATTCCCGCGTAAATATCTTCTGTGTTCTCACGGAAGATGACCATGTCTGTATCTTCAGGACGTTTTACTGGTGATGGAACACCTGTGAAGTAACGAACTGGACGAAGGCAAGTATACAAGTCAAGTTCTTGACGAAGCGCAACGTTCAATGACCGAATCCCACCACCGACTGGTGTCGTGAGTGGTCCTTTGATCGCAATCAAGTACTCGCGGATTTGATCGAGTGTCTCTGTCGGAAGCCATTCGCCTTTTTCGTTATATGCTTTCTCACCAGCGTATACTTCCATCCATTCGATTTTCTTGTCGCCGCCGTATGCTTTTTCAACTGCAGCGTCAAATACACGAACAGCCGCATTCCAAATGTCAGGGCCCGTGCCGTCACCGATAATAAATGGTACGGTCGGTACGTTTGGTACGTTCAATACACCGTTTTCAACTGTAATCTTTTGTCCTTGTGTCAACATAATGAATCCCCCTAAGTACATTACTGTAGGTCGACGCGTGCGCCGACCTACGTCACTTGTTAGTTTACCAAACTTTTGTCTAAAATGTGTCCCGAATTAACGTTCGTTCACAGGAACATATTTACGGCTCGTTTCACCGACATATTCCGCACGTGGACGAATCAAACGGTTGTCCGCGTATTGCTCAAGGATATGTGCGATCCATCCAGACATACGAGATACAGCGAAGATTGGTGTGAATAAATCTTCTTCAAGACCGAGCGCATAATACGTCGAAGCTGAATAGAAATCGACATTCGGCTTCAATCCTTTTTCTGTTTCGACGAGATGATCGATTTTCTCAGACATCTCATACCATTTCGGTTCGCCGATTTGAGCAGTCAATTGGCGACTCATTTCTTTCAAATGCTTCGCGCGCGGGTCGCCGTCCTTATAAACACGGTGACCGAAGCCCATGATTTTTTCTTTGCGCTCGAATTTACCACGAACATATTCTTCAACTCGATCAACCGAGTCAATCTCGTGAAGCATTTTCATAACTGCTTCGTTCGCCCCACCGTGAAGTGGTCCTTTGAGTGCTCCCATCGCCGCCGTGACGCCAGAGTACATGTCTGATAGTGTCGCCACACAAACGCGTGCTGTGAATGTCGAGGCGTTCAATTCATGGTCTGCATGTAAAATGAGTGCCTTATCAATCGTTTTTTCTGCTACTTCGTTCGGCTCTTCCCCGTTTAGCATATACAAGAAGTTACCCGCATAAGAAAGACCTTGTTTCGGGGCAACCGGTTGTTCCCCTTTACGAAGACGAGCGAAAGCTGTCACGATTGTCGCAACTTGAGCTTGCAGACGAATCGCTTTACGCATGTTCGCCTCGTCACTCATGTCTTCAGATTCTTCATCATATAGAGCGAGTTGTGAGAGTGCTGTACGAATCGTCGCCATCGCATTGGCTGATTTCGGTGCACGTTTTAACGTATCAATCACCTCTTCAGGTAATGTCGCTTCTTTTACAAGCGATTCTGATAGCGCTGTCAATTCCTCTGCATTTGGTAAGCGGTCGTTCCACAATAAGAAAACTACTTCTTCAAATGTGGCGTGGTCCGCTAAATCATCAATGGTGTATCCTCCATAAGTTAATTGACCGTCAATAATTGAGCTGACTTTTGAGGCTGCTGCCACAATACCTTCTAACCCTTTTGTCGTTGACATTCATAACTCCCCCTCAGTCTTGTTTAAAAGTGATCGACCGTAAAAACAGTCTGTTTGTAGGGAATAAGGATACGGGATGGGCCTTTCCCCTTCATTTGCCCAGTCTCCGTTTACCCTGTCCTTTATATAGTATAAACAATTTATTGCAAAAAAGAAATGTAAGCGGCTTCAGTTGTCAGAAAATATCAAAACCATTTTTCAATGATTTGATATCCACCTAAAATCAATGCTGCAATCCCAGCTCCGACAAGCGGTCCGACCGGTATCCCTTTCATGAATCCAACCGCTAGAATCGTACCTGCGAGGAGGGCCGTCGTAACGACAGGGTCGACACGCATCAACTGCACACCTTGTCCCGCTGCAATGGCGACGAACATTCCTGAAGCAAATGCCACGATTCCGACCGGCCCTTTAATACTATTCCACAATTCTTTAAACCCGATGTCTCCGGTTGCAATCGGAACAAGGACAGCAATCGTTATGATGGTCACGCCCCAACTGATTCCTTTGGATGCGAGTGTGGGGAATAATTGATCTCCGAAACCGATCGCTTTAATAATTAGCAAAACACTACTTGCGATAATAACCGATTGATTATTTGAAATGACACCGATTAATACGAGCATCAATAAAAAAAGATAAGCACTCATTATGTTTCCTTTCTTTGAACGGAAAAAAAACCGACCTTTGAAGAAGGCCGGTTCGATTGTCGTTCAATTATGCGTTGTAGATTTTACCTGTAAGTGGGTCGATTGAAATCATTTGACCGTCACGAAGTGAAGATGTTGCTGCCTCTACACCTACGATGACCGGTTTACGGAGTGATGGTCCAACAATACCTGCATGGCTCGTCAATCCACCGTCTTCTGTGATGATTCCAGCCGCTTTTTCGATTGCAGGCATCATTTCTTTATCTGTGAATGGTGCGACGAGAATCATTCCGTCTTTCGCTTTTGCGTTTGCTTCATCCGCATTATTCGCGACCACGACTTCACCGACCACACCGCGCTCGCCAATACCACGTCCGTCAGCAAGAGCATGACCGACGATGTGGACTTTCATCATGTTCGTCGTACCAGCTGTTGCCGCAGGAATTCCGGCTGAGATGACAACGAGGTCACCGTCAGTAACAAATCCTTCATGACGAGCTGCTTCAGATGCTTGAACCAACATTTCATCCGTGTTGTTTGGCATCGTCTCAGCCACGATTGGGTATACGCCCCATACGAGGTTCAATTGACGTGCTACGCGCTCAGATTCAGTTACCGCAATGATGTTCGCTTCAGGACGATACTTCGCCGTACGAGCAGCCGTGTAGCCTGATTGTGTCGGCGTCAAGATTGCTTTTGCGTTCAAGTTGATTGCTGTGTGGGCAACCGCTTGTGAGATTGCATCCGTCACCGTGTGCTCACTGCGTTTCTGACGATCTTTCAACAAGTTTTTGTAGTCGAGCATGCGTTCTGTACGCTCAGCGATGGCCGCTTGCGTTTGAACTGACTCGATTGGGTAGTCACCTGCTGCTGTCTCACCAGAAAGCATGACCGCATCTGTACCATCCAAGATTGCGTTTGCTACGTCTGATGCTTCCGCACGCGTTGGACGCGGGTTACGTTGCATCGAATCGAGCATTTGTGTCGCTGTGATAACAGGTTTACCAAGGTCGTTACACTTCTTGATTAGTTCTTTTTGAACCGGTGTTACTTCTTCCGTCGGGATCTCGATTCCGAGGTCACCACGGGCAACCATCAAACCATCAGAGATTGCCAAGATTTCTTCGATGTTGTCAACACCTTCTTGGTTCTCGATTTTCGGGTAAATCTTGATGTGTGATGCATTATGTTTTTCAAGAAGTTGACGGATTTCTACCACGTCTGATGCACGACGTACGAACGATGCTGCGATGACGTCGATATCTTGTGAGATCCCGAACTCGATGTCTGCGATATCTTTATCTGTAAGGGCAGGAAGGTTTACCTTGACGTTTGGCAAGTTTACACCTTTCTTCGTCTTGATGATTCCTTCGTTTTCAATGACGCAGCGGAGGTCACGGTTTTCAAGCTTTTCAACGACACGGAGTCCGATGAGACCGTCGTCGAGCATGATGTGCGAACCGATTTCTACATCATCGTAAAGTCCTTCATACGTCACAGAGAAACGATCTTTCGTTCCGACGATTTCTTCAGTTGAGACGATTGTGACTTCTTTTCCTTTTTCGAGAAGTGCTTTTCCATCTTCAAACGTATGAGTACGGATTTCTGGACCTTTTGTGTCAAGAAGGACTGTTACCACTTTACCAGCAGTTTTTGCAGCTTCACGGATGTCACGGATACGTGCGCCGTGCTCTTCATAGTCACCGTGTGAGAAGTTGAGACGGGCAACGTTCATTCCAGCTTCAATCATTTCAGGAAGACGCTTCTCTGAAGCGGGTCCAATCGTACATACAATTTTCGTTCTACGCATAATATAAAAACCTCCTAGGGGATATGGTGCAACTTACATATGGAAAACGGGGAGCCTTTGACCGGTTCCCGTCTACCTACATGGTGAATCGTTTAAATCGACAACTGATTGACAAGGTCGATCAATTGCATATCAATCGTGTGCTTGTTGTTGTCGAGCGCCTCATCGATGTCAAGATCCAACATCTTGTTGTTACGGATTCCGACGACCCGGCCCGCTTTTCCTTCAAGTAAAATCTCAACAGCGTATGCGCCCATACGACTTGCAAGTACACGGTCAGCAGCAGTTGGGGAACCACCACGTTGAATGTGTCCAAGAATCGTGACGCGTGTTTCTGAGTTCGTCTTCTCGGCAATCAATTTACCGATTTCTTCCGCACTTCCCGCACCTTCAGCAACGATGACGATCGAGTGTTTCTTACCGCGTGCAATTCCGTGGTTAATTCGTTCCACGATTGCGCTCAAATCTTCTGGACGTTCTGGAACGAGAATCGACTCTGCACCACCAGCAAGACCAGAATAGAGTGCGATATCACCAGCATCGCGACCCATCACTTCAATGACATACGTACGTTCATGAGATGAAGCCGTGTCACGAATTTTGTCAATCGCATCAAGTGCTGTGTTGAGCGCTGTATCAAAACCGATTGTCGCATCCGTTCCCGGGATATCGTTATCGATTGTACCCGGAAGGCCGATTGTTGGGAACCCAAGATCTGTTAATTTTTGAGCTCCACGATAAGAGCCATCTCCACCGATGACCACGAGAGCATCGATGTTGAATTGCTTCAACTGTTCAACTGCTTTTGCTCGACCTTCTTCTGTTCTGAACTCAGGACAGCGTGCAGAGCGAAGGAACGTACCTCCACGTTGAATGATGTCGCCGACTGATCCAAGGTTTAACTCGACTAGATCACCTTCGATTAATCCTTGATAGCCGTTATATACACCATATACTTCAAGACCTTCGAAAATCGCTTTTCGAGTCACTGCACGGACAGCTGCGTTCATTCCAGGAGCGTCTCCTCCGCTTGTTAATACCGCAATACGTTTTAAATTCACGTCACTCACCTCTTATGTGTTTTAACGAAATCTGAAAATAAAATACCATGTCTGACCTTTGTTTTACAACACAAGTATGTGAAAAAAATGCATAGGGTATGTTATAAAGCAGTCACTTCATGAATGAATAAAGCCATATTCAAAGCCATTGATACCGTTTTCACTCACTAATTGTGCCAATTTGATGATATTTGGTCGCCCGCCCTTGAATCAGTTGAGAAGTCGACTGACCGAGCAACTCATTCATATGCTGTAATAATACAGTCTTTAAGAGCGATGACTGTAATGACACATCAACATGTGCACCCCCATACACTTCTCCCACAACCTCATCTACAATCCCTAAGTTGAGCAAATCTTGCGCTGTAATTTTCATCGTTTCTGCCGCGCGTTCCGCTTGCTTCGCATCTTTCCATAGAAGTGCCGCCGCACCTTCCGGCGAGATGACCGAATACGTACTATTCTCAAGCATCAATAAACGATCGCAAACGCCAATTCCAAGTGCGCCTCCAGAACCACCTTCTCCAATGACGACGGACACGATCGGCACTTTCAGCGTCGCCATCTCAAACAAGTTTCGAGCAATCGCTTCGCTTTGACCGCGTTCTTCAGCGGCTTTTCCGGGGTAAGCCCCTTTCGTATCGATAAATGTTAAAATCGGGCGATTGAACTTTTCAGCTTGCTTCATGAAGCGCAATGCTTTTCGGTATCCTTCCGGATGCGGCATCCCAAAGTTCCGCCTCATGTTCTCTTTCGTATTCCGACCACGCTGGTGACCGATGACCGTAACCGGCACCCCTTCAAATGTCGCAAGTCCCGAAACAATCGCTGCATCGTCATACCCATGCCGGTCTCCATGAAGTTCCAAAAAATCAGGGAACAGATGCTGAATATAATCGAGCGTTGTCGGTCGTTTCGGGTTTCGAGCTAGTTGAACGCGGTCCCACGGTTTCATATTCCCATAAATATCTTTTTCTAATCGGTCGAGCTTTAACTCGAGATGGCGAATCTCACGGGACAGATCGATACCTTTTGTTTCGGCCGTTTCACGTAGTTTATTTAATTGTTCAGTCACTTCTTTGATTGGGTCAAACATGACGAACACCCCCATCGTGTAATCCAATCATTTTCTTCAAGAACGAACGCATCTGTTCGCGATGAATTACCGCATCTAGTTGCCCCGACTCGAGTAGAAATTCTGCTGTTTGGAAGTTCTCCGGGAGTTTTTCCCGAATCGTCTGTTCGATGATTCGGCGTCCTGCAAACCCGATCAGCGCTCCTGGTTCTGCGACGTTCAAATCGCCAAGCATCGCGAAACTTGCTGAGACGCCGCCTGTCGTCGGATGTGTCAAATACGCTATATATAGAAGCCCGGCCTCATCATGTTCTTTTAATGCAATGGATGTATTCGCCATTTGCATCAAGCTGACCATTCCTTCTTGCATCCTAGCTCCGCCTGACGCCGTGAATAAGACAACCGGTAGACCGAGAGATGTTGCTGTACGGACAGCGGAAGCGATAGCTTCTCCCACGTAAGCCCCCATTGACCCCATTCTGAATCTGGCATCCATTACGCAGATGACAAGCGGTAGTCCATCAATCGTCGCCCTTCCACAAATGACTGCCTCCTCAATTCCGGTCCGTTCCCGGTCTTTATCCAACTTTTCTTCATAGTCAGGAAAATTGAGCGGATTCGTTTTGACAGAAGGTCCTGCAAAACGTTCAAACGACCCTTTGTCGACAAGCATATCAATCCGTTCTTGTGCATGAAGCGGAAAATGATAACCACAGTCACATACTTTATGATTTTCATTTAACTGTTTTGTATAGTGCATATATTTACAAGATGGACATTTCGTCATTAATCCCTGTGGTGCGTCAATCTTTGGCTCTCTTTGACGCAATGGCATGTATCGTTTTGGTTTCTTGAAAAAAGCAGTCATCGCTTCCCCCTCGTTCATTCCGGCATCCCCATTCCACGCCACATCTCGAGAAATCGTTTTCGTTCCTCGAGGGTATATAGATCTCCAGCGTCTAGTCCGTCAAAAAATCGATTGAGTTCGCTCCAAATTCGAATAAACAATTCATTCTTTAATTGAAAGATGATTTGCTGACGAAACAATCGATCATTATCAATCACGGCTTCTAATTGAGTCAGCCGTTCCATTGTCGGTTCAACTTCTGAAAACGCCATTCGTTCTAACAAGCGAAGCATCTCGATAATATCGGACTCTTTCGTCTGTTTGGTCACAATGAACTCTGATAAAATCTCAATGTAACGGTGTCGGTCTTGTTCACATAAAAATGTACCACCACCACGTCTCGTCTCCACGATGCCTAAAAAGCTCAATGCTCGTAACGCTTCGCGAACAGAAGCACGGCTAATCGACAGTGTTTCGGCGAGTTCACGTTCGGACGGAAGCCGATCACCTGGAACTAAAGACGATTGAACGATTAACATTCGTATTTTTGAAATATTTTCGTGAAATGAGGATGCGTATTTTTCATGCATCTGACCGTTCAACTCCCTTTTTGAATCACTTATCACACTCAAGTGGTCAGACCAATTAGTACGATTATATCACTTTTTAGGACTTGGTACTAGTTTTCGGACCATCCATTTTCGTATCGATTCGTTTTAACACAACATTTTCTTCGCCGAATTTTTTCTTCGCCTCAGCCACGTACTCCTCATTCGGGTTGATTGAGTAAGCTGACGCCAACTGTTTCACTTCCTTTGAATCCGTGAATCGACAGACAACCGGGACATCTCCCTGAGCACGTTGTATCCAATCTTCGAGTTCGGGGAATCGATCTGATGTAAGCCTTACAAACAATGCCTGCCCATGCAACGGACGTATCCGTTCGACAATCAGTTGTTTTCGTCCATCTCGTTCATTCGTATGAACCTCAAGTAATAAAATATTACCGACATAAAGGGAGCGTCCGAATTGACTAAATGTTCGTGGAAATACGACGACTTCTTCTTGTGTCATACCATCGTCAACCATGATGATTCCCATTCGTTCCTGCTTTTTCGTTAGAAATGTACGCACGTCATCTACGTAAACGATAAGGTAACCATTCGTCCCGTTTATGATGTTGTCAATTGTAGACGGTTCAATCCCAACATTCGAAATAGCGGTCAGTGGAGAGTGCACCACCCATGTTCCGAGCGCTTCTCTCTCTTCTTCAGACCAATTTGGTTCTTTTACTTTCTTCTGTTTGAGTCCAAGCGATGACAGTTCGTCGGGCAAAAAATGCGTTCCTGCCTCTTCTCGCAAACGTTCGACTGCTTCAAAAGCACTTGTCCGGTCGCCGTGATACATCCGGTCGAGCGCGCCCGCACCAAGTAAACGACGTAATTTAAACTGGTCTTTATTCTTCCACTCCATAGCTTCTTGAAGAGTTCTGACATCTTTCAATTGCCCATTCAGCTCAATCAGACGTTCGACATCACGTTTGGTCAATCCTTGGATTGCTTTTAACCCGAGTCGGACGCCAGGTCCTTCAAGCGTCGCCTCGGCGTGACCGTGTAAGACGTCTGGTGGATACACCGGAATTTGATCTTTTCGCAACAATCTGACGAGTTCACTCGTCTTTTCCGATGTCACCACATGAAAGACACGAGGGAAATGTGCTTTGACATAAGCCAACCGGTAGCTGATCAAACTGTAGGCGACAGCGTGGGATCGGTTGAATCCATATCCCGCGAACTTTTCAATCCAAGAAAAGATTTGCGTCAACACATCCCGGTTATTCTTTTCTGCCTGTTTTAAAAATCGTTCCCGTTCTCGCTCAATCGTGCCAATATCTTTTTTAGCAATCGCTCGTCTGACCAAATCCGCCTCAGCGTATGAATAACCTCCAAGCTTTCGAAGTAGTCTCATGACCTGTTCTTGATAAACGAGTACCCCGTACGTAGGTTTCATGACGTCTTCTACGGCTGGATGAATTTGTTGGTAAGGCAAACCATTCTTTCGTTTGGCATACGTTTCGATGAACTGCATTGGTCCCGGGCGATAGAGTGACATCGTCACAACGATATCTTCAAACTCAGTTGGCTTCACTTGCCGAAGCGCTTGTTTCATCCCAGTCGACTCGAACTGGAAGATGCCATTTGTCTCTCCTCTAGCTAACAAACGATATGTCCGGGCATCGTGTAACGGAATGGTTTTCAGTGAGAACAGGGCATCACTTTCTCGAATCAAATCTTCCATCTTTCGTAAGCGACTCAAGTTCCGCAAGCCTAGTAAATCGATTTTCAGCAGCCCGACCTCTTCCAAATCCTTCATATTATATTGTGTTACATACTCTTCTATTCCAGGTTGGAGCGGCGTCACTTCTTCAATCGGCTGGCGACTAAGAACGATACCGGCCGCGTGAACCGATGATTGGCGAGGCAAACCTTCTAACTGCTTCGCAATTTGTAACAATTGCTGCCGCTTTTGACTACCAACGAACCATTTCATTTGTTTCGGGTTCGACATCAATTCGTCTAACCCACCCGATTTCACTTGTTTACTTGCAGCCTGTCCTTCTTCTAATGTCATGCCGAGCGCTCTGGCGACGTCTCGAATCGCTGCCTTTGCTCCAAACGTCGCGAGCGTCCCGATTTGTGCCGCATGCGTTTCCCCGTATTCTGACAACACGTACGATACGACTTCTTCTCGACGCTCATCTTCAAAGTCTAAATCAATATCTGGCATCGACACGCGTTCAGGATTTAAAAATCGTTCAAATAACAATCCGTAATGAACCGGGTCGACTTCTGTAATATGGAGGGCAAAACTAACGAGTGAACCTGCCGCCGATCCCCGACCCGGTCCCACTTCAATACCAGATTCTCGGGCGAATCGAATGATGTCTTCGACGATCAAAAAATAGGAAGAAAATCCGGTCTTTGCAATGACATCCAGTTCGAACTTTGCTCGCTCGATATAAGGTTCCTTTAAGAGTTCCATCGATTTCAGGCGTTCACCCACGAGTCGTTTCAAGTTTTGGTCAGCATCAGGCAGTTCTGGAATCGCCCCTTCCGCATGAGGAAGTTGATCGAGTTGAATACGTGATTCAAATCGATTGAGTTCCGCTAACTCTTCTATTGTGAACCAGTCGTTCATCTCGCTCGGAAGACGAACATGTAACCCTTTTTGTCGCACGTCTTCATTCGACATCACATCCCCCTCACGAATTGCAGAGACGGCTCGAAACCCTTCTATATCCTCTGGTCGCATATACCTTGTTTCAGGGGCAGGAATCAATTGAACAGCAAGCTCTTCGCGCATGAGACGAAGTTGCTTCAACACTTGCACTTGCTCAGTCGTCTGAGGTGCTGGGAGTCCGAGCCAGAGCTTATCTTCATCTACATAGGAGAGCAGTTGATGATAAAGGCGACGCCGATGAACCGGATCATTCGCCTTCCAATTTTCAGGAAGGATAATGAGCGGCATCGTCGTTCGGTCTTCAATTCCTCCCATTTTGATGATTCGATATTGTTCCTGAAGCTCTGCTTCGTTCGACGCATATGCAAGCACCGAAACATCTAGTCCGTCTAAACGGAGGATTGTCCTCAGTCCAATGAGCGGTTTCACCCCATATCGTTTACAATAGGATAAAAATGTCGGGACACCATAAAAGGCATCATCTGCAATCGCAACTGAACGACTTCCACGCTCGGTCATCTGCAAGACGTATTGTTCTAGTCGAATTGTACTTTGTAGTAAGCTATAAGCAGTTCTGACATTCAGATGAATCATCGTTGTCCTCCTTTCTATATTAATTGAATTGTCAAACTCAATTCATCACTTCTCTGATACAATAATTATAGACAAAACTCATGACAAAAGGGGGTAAAAGCGTATGATTATCAATCGGGGACAGATTGCACGCGATAAGTTAGAGAAATTACAGAACGGCCAAACCGTTTTTGCGGACAGTCCGGAAATCATCGACCGGCTTCGAAAGTATATTACAGAGTATCAACTCGATGTCGTCGAAGACGTGACCGACCGCGGCACATGGTTCATTCCAAAAGAAAATGGAGACAAATGAAGAGAGCTGACCGCGGTCAGCTCTCTTCATTTTCTTCAAACGTGAATCCGTCCGCTACTTCATTCAGAGCAGCAATGACGTCATCCATCTCTTCCCACGTATCAACCGTAGCTCCAGCCGCCATCGGATGGCCACCTCCACGGTATCGTTTGGCCACTTCGTTGATGACAGGGCCTTTAGAACGAATCCGAACACGAATCTCTTCTTTGTTCTCTACGAACATGACCCAACATTTCAATCCTTCAAGACCCGAAAAACTATTGACGAGTTGAGACGCCGCTTCTGGGGAAGCGTGAAACGCCCTTAGTACATCCTTGTCAATCTTCACATAACCGACACCTTCATCAGTGACGTTGACATGCTGCAGTACGTAACCTTGTAATTGAAGAGTCGCTAAGTTGGTCTTATACATTTGGCGATACAACTTGTTTGTGTCGATGTCTTTTGCAATGAGCGACGAAGCAATTTCAAACGTTCGCGCCGTTGCATTTCGGAACTGGAAGCGCCCCGTATCGCCCACGATTCCGGCATAAAGTAAAAATGCCGCTTCTTGATCGATTGGATAACCCCAAAGATTGGCAAGCTCCACAATCATTTCAGACGTTGAGCTGACCGATGTGTCTACAATTTGTGTCATCGCATATGGGTCTTCATCAGGGTGGTGGTCTATTTTGATGATCGACTTACCATTCAACGCAAAAGGTCCATCAATTCGCTCTTGATTTGCCGTATCCAAAATGAGGACGAGCGCGTCCCGGTACATTTCTTCCTCGACGTGCTCCATCTTCCCTAAAAACTCGAGGTCAGGAACCATACCACCGACCGCATAAATTTGTTTTTCCGGATGAACCGATTTTAAAATACGCTGTAACCCAAGCTGGCTCCCTAATGCATCAGGATCCGGTCGGACGTGGCGGTGAATGAAAATGGTGTTTGCCTTCTCTATTTCGGATTTGATTGTATCCGCTTCATGCCATTGCGTCATGATGATTCCTCACTTTCCTACACACTATTATGGTATGATGATAACAGATTATGAGATAGAAAGGGGTTCCTTCACTTGCAACTTGTCATGATTGGACTCATTTTGTTCGCGCTCGGAGCGTACCTTGTCTTCAAGCGCCGTGCTTTTTTGACAAAGACGCCAAACCGTAAGGCTTTGTTCAACACACAAGCTTTAATCTGGTTAAGTTTATTCCTTGCGTTATTCGCTGCGAACCAAATGGTTGGTGGATTCGGATTGAATTCGACTGTCGGTTGGATTGTCAGTATCGTCATGTTGGTCGTTGGCTTGGGTAATGCGATTGTCGGATTTATACGTTACCGAAAAATCTATCCGCACGCCGCGGAAGAACCTACGAATACACCTTCATAAAAAGAGCACCGCTACAAATGTAGCAGGTGCTCTTTTCGTTAGCGATCAATCAATTGTGCCGTGACGAGTGCCTTGGCAACAAGTTGTGTACCTTGTGTCATTTCTACGTCGACTTTCCCGAACTTTCGCCCAAGGTCGAAGACGTTCGCAGACACCCGAATCTGACTTTCAATCTGAATTGGTTTCATGAAATAAACTGTGATGTTCTCCACCACCAGGTCCCCTTTTTTCATGTGACGCAGACTACGCGTCGCCCCTTCTACCAACAAAGTCGTCAACACACCGGAAGAGGCGGTTCCCATATGACTCGTCATTTGTGGTGCGACTTCAACCGTGAAGGCCGTTCCGTTCGATGCAGGGTCTTCCTTTAGTTGATTCGTGATCATATTATCGAACGTTTCGCCGACTTGTGGTTGACGGTTCGCCAGCTGCAACGCCTTCAGTACATCCTGACGACTGATGATGCCGAGGAGGCGCCCATAGTTATCGACGACAGGAAGCATCTCAATCCCTTCCCAAACCATCTGGTGCGCCGCATTGGTCACACTAGTCTGCACCCCGACCGTAATTGGACTTTTTGTCATGACCTTCTCGATATCATGATCATGTGATTTGTCAATCACATCCTTCGCAGTAATCACACCGACCACTTTCATCTGTTCATCGATGACCGGATAACGATTATGCTTCGTCCGTTCGTTCAATTCATGCCAACGTTTCAAAGTGTCATCAGCCTTCAAATAAAACGTGTCATGGAGTGGGATGACAATGTCCGAAACAAGTAAAATCTCTTTCTTGATCAGTCGGTCGTAAATGGCGCGGTTGATCATCGTAGCGACGGTAAAACTGTCATATGATGTAGAAATCACAGGCATGTCGTACTTATCTGCCATTCGCTTCACTTCGTCCGTCGTATCAAACCCACCCGTGATCAACACAGCCCCGCCTGATTGTAAGACAAGTTCATGCGCTTTTTCTCGGTTCCCGATGATGACAAGCGAGTCGACATCGATATATCGCATCATCGCCTCAAGCTTCATAGCACCGATAACAAATTTCGATAGCGTCTTGTGCAATCCGTTCCGTCCACCTAACACTTGTCCATCCACGATATTAACGACTTCAGCAAATGTGAGTTTCTCGATATTCTCTTTTTGTTTACGCTTGATTCGAATCGTCCCCACACGTTCAATGGTAGAAACGAAGCCCAGGTTCTCAGCTTCTTTGATGGCCCGGTAAGCCGTACCTTCAGACACAGCCAATTCTTTTGCAATTTGACGGACCGATATTTTTGACCCGACATCGAGTGATTCGATATGTGCTATGATCTGTTCATGTTTTGTGGTCATACGCGGAGTCCCTTCTCTCAATACATTTTCTACTATGTTCATTATACTGTATCAGTCAAACATGTTCAAACTGTACCAATAAAATTGGAACATTTCCTTTCTGTTTTCGAAACAGCTATAATAGACGAGAAGTCAACGTAAGAGGTAGAAGGGAAGGGATTCATCTTGAATCAACGCACTAATCAAATTGCACAATCTCTAGCAACAAAAGGCTTAGATGCGGCATTTATTACATCGAAAGCGTCCGTATTTTATTTCTCGGGAGTATATGCGGAAGCCCATGAACGATTAATCGCCGTCTTGGTCTTAAAGAACGGGACAACTGCCATTATCTGCCCTGCTCTTGAAAAAGGGATCGTCGAAGCGACTGACTGGTCAGGTGAGATCGTGACGTATATGGATCATGAGAATTCATGGGACAAAATCGTCAAGTTATTCCTCGACAACCAAATCGTTCCTGAACGAATCGGTATCGAAGGAGAGCATTTGACATTCAATCGAGTCGAACAACTCCGCGCCGGTTTTGCCGGCTTGTCTATCATTGATTTGACTGACGAACTTCAAACGTTACGTATGATCAAATCACCGGATGAAGTTCGCGTTATGAAACGGGCTGCCGAGCTAGCAGATATGGCAATCGAAGCTGGAATTCGCTCCCTGCGCGAAGGCGTGACTGAGCTCGAAGTCATCGCCGACATCGAGTACGCCATGAAACAGCAAGGGGTTCGTGAAATGTCATTCGATACGCTCGTATTGTTCGGCGAGAATAGCGCTGACCCTCATGGGGTCCCAGGCAATAACCGTTTGAAAAAAGGAGATTTCGCATTGTTTGACCTCGGTGTCGTCTGGCAAGGATATTGCTCCGATATCACACGTACAGTCGTTTTCGGCGAAGCGAGTAAGAAACAACGTGAACTTTATGAAACGGTTCTACAAGCTGAAGAAGCAGCAATCGAGATGGCGAATGTCGGAACGACACTCGGTGCAATCGATATTGCAGCCCGTCAAGTCATTACATCCGCCGGGTATGGCGAATACTTCACCCATCGAATTGGCCACGGAATCGGAATCGAAGTGCATGAACACCCATCGATGGCAGCGAACAATGACACGACCGCCCAAGTCGGTATGACTTTCACAGTCGAACCAGGGATCTATTTACCAGGAGTCGGCGGTGTCCGCATCGAAGATGACCTCGTTATGACCGAGAGCGGTCCGATCACATTGACGAGCTATCCCAAAACACTGCAAGAGATTGAATGACAAAAAAGTGCGGTCCATTCAAGGATCGCACTTTTTTACATGACTTCTTTTAATAGAATAAGCGCATCATGACATCTCGTTGAGGAACCTCATGGCGTTCCATCTTTTCTAAAAATGTACGTTTATCGTAAGGGACTGCTTTTAAATCAAGTCGGATTCCGGTCTCTCCCTCTGACAATATAGCAAAGCGAGCAAGTTCATCCCGCGCAACACCGAGCGCACCGGGATTGACATAGCGTTTCGTATCATCTTCAAACAAATGAACAGGATGGTGATGTCCGAATAAGATGACATCTCCAGCGTATTCACCGTATAGTCGTTGCATATTTTCAAGTGTTGGTTCAAGAATATCGTGAAATGGTTCTTCGACAATCGTGGCTTCCCAATTTTCATTAGGGATGTGGTAGTGGATACCGAATGCCGTTTGCCCCGCTAACTCGGTAGTGATCGTTCGAGGTAGCGACTCCAATACGTCCATATAGTTCGTATCAAGGTGACGCGCGACCCACTCATGATGAGGACGCGTATGGGCGTAACTGTCTGGGTGACCGTGTCCAGCCAAAAGCGAGATGACTGCTTCGTCATGATTTCCAGAAATCATATGCGCTCCCCGATCCAGCAATCGCTCCATGACCGCATTGGAGTCCGGCCCCATAGCAATCATATCACCAAGTGACCAAACGACGTCAACTCGTTGTGCATCCATTGCGTGAAGCACCGCCTGTAACGCTTCTAGATTTCCGTGAACATCCGTCACAATCCCAATCTTCATCCTTCTACCCCTCACTTCCGATACTGATGCACGACGTTGACCCCGCCTGTCACATCGATGACGGCACCAGTGATCATATCCGATTCTTCTTGTAACAAGAAGGAAATCAGACGGGCGATATCTTCTCCCGTACCGTGCCGGCCTACTGGCGTTCCTTCATCCACTTCAGCTTCCTCGATTCGCATCTCTTTTTGAGACCCGACGATATTTCCCGGGTTGACCATGTTCGCCGTAATTCCGAACGGGGCCTCTTCTAACGCGACCGATTTCGTCAAGCTGACGAGCGCCGTCTTTGCAGCAGCGAACGCAGAACGATGAATCCAACCAGGTGCCGACCCACTCTCCGGAAAACCATAAGAGATGATGCGTCCGAACCGATTCGTTCGCATTGAAGGAATCGCACGTCGCATCAACCAAAATGAGGCAGATAGGTTGCCGGTGAGCACTTCGTCCCACTCTTCATCCGTCAACTCAACGAGCGGCTTGCGCTCAAAGATGTATGGACCTGCATTTAAAATCAAGGCGTCCGGTTCACCAAAGCGTTCGACCGCTTCATCATAGGCCGAGAGCAGTTGTTCGCGGTCCGTCAATCCCGCCTCGATCATATGTATATGTTCGTGCTCCCAGTCGATTGGGTTTCGTTGCAAGATGCTGACGTACCAACCATCTTGTATAAGACGTTCTGTCACGACGCGACCGATTCCTTTCGCACCAGATGTAATCATCACATGTTTCATCGCCTTACCTCCTCCGCCTTATTTTACCCGTTCTAACACACGAATTCCAAACTTGGACATGTCGTGAACGACATCATGAAAAAATTCACTCATTTTCATAACGAAAAAGCGTGAAAACTGAAAGAAGTGGTATACTATATATGTAAGCCGAACGTATATTTCGAGCGAAAGGTTGGGATTCACATGGCAATTGTATACAAACACATTTTATCTGCCGTTGACGGCTCTAAAGAGGCGGAACGCGCATTTGAGACAGCAATCGATGTCACGATTCGTAACGAAGGAAAACTGTACGTCGGTCACGTCATTGATACACGAACGTTTGCGACTGTCGAAGCATACGATCGGACAATCACTGAACGTGCTGAGACATATGCCAGAGAATTGCTTGAAGACTATGTGAATCGAGCTAAAGAACGTGGTGTAAAAGAAGTTGAAACCGTAATAGAATATGGTTCCCCTAAAGTAACTATCTCTAAAAAGATTGCGCCTAACCATGATATTGACCTTATTATTTGTGGCGCGACCGGTTTGAACGCGGTCGAACGATTCTTTATCGGAAGCGTATCTGAGAGCATCGTCCGTTATGCGAAGTGTGACGTTCTCATCGTCCGCCAATAACTGTTCATTTATTTTAAAAAGGGTCTTGCGCAATCGCAAGACCCTTTTGATGTGGAATTATAGCACCTTAACGGTAACCGTTTTGCGACCAAATTGAATCGCAGCACTGTGTGAGTACATTAAGATATCGATTTTATTCCCTTTAATCGCGCCGCCTGTGTCAGCCGCTGTATATATGCCTAACGACTTGCTTCCCACGTATACTTGAACTTTAGTACCGAGTGGAATGACACGAGGGTCCACTGCGATAACATTACGCTTTTGAGTGCGGACATTCCAACCGAGTGCCGTTTTACCAGAACATCCCCTGCAATACGGAGTATATGCTGATGCTTTCATCGTATATGTTTTAACGCTTGCTGGTTTGATTGGTTTTGGAGCACTCACCGTACGTAAGTTTTTTGTCGGAATCCATCCGGCCTTCCCATTATAGTTCACGCGAATCCAAGCACCTCGAGAGCCCGTTCGTTGAAGACGATCACTCGCCTTAATCTTCCCAATCACTCGTGCATTCGATTTCCCCTCTGCATATACCAATTTCGATCCTGATTTCGTTGCAACATATACTTTTTTTGTAGCTGCTTCCACTGGTGAAGTTGGTAAAGCAAATGCAAACACGGCGATGGCGAGAAGTAATAGCGTCATGATTTTTTTCAACATACGTTTTTCGTCCTCTCTTCGTCAATTTGTTTAAGATTCGATTTCATCACTTATATGACAGATGAACTTCATGTTCTAATGAATATTTCGTCCAAATAACTATATGATGAAATATCCGTTAGTGCCGTTACACTTCCTGTTCATTTGAGTGACACAAACATTACAAATTGATGTCAAAACGAACGATTTGTTACGTTGAACCGACCGTCTGTAACGAAAGAGAGATTTTTATATAATTAACATCCAATAAATGGTTCGTTCATGACTCAAACATTACAATACAATCAAAATAATACACCTTATGTTACATACAAAAAATCCTTTTTCCTATTCACGCTTCGTTTAATTAGGAAAAAAGACCTAAAAAACCCCCACATTACTTGAAGTAACGTGGGGCAGATTTATTTTATGCGTGTTCTTCGACGAGGTTCGCGATGCGAACCGTGTCCCGTGCGATAACCAATTCTTCGTTTGTCGGGATAATGATGACCTTAACTGGTGAGTGTGGATAGTTGATGAACAATTCTTTACCACGTGCACCGCTGTTAAGCGAAGGATCCCAGTACACTCCCATAAATTCAAGACCACGGAGGATACGCTCACGGATGACGTCAGAGTTCTCACCGACACCTGCTGTGAAGATAATGGCGTCGACACCATTCATTTCAGCGGCATATTGTCCGATATAACCATGAATGCGGTTCGAGAAGATTTTCAACGAAACTTCTGCACGATGGTTACCTTCTGCAGCAGCTTGCTCGATGTCACGCAAGTCACTTGAAATACCAGAAAGACCATAAACACCGGACTCTTTATTCATGACATTCAACACATCTTCAGCAGACTTCCCTGTTTTTTGCATCAAGAAGGGAATGAGCGCAGGGTCCAATGAACCTGAACGAGTTCCCATTGTAATTCCTTCTAGTGGTGTGAAGCCCATTGTTGTATCGATTGAGCGACCACCTGCGACGGCTGCGATTGATGCACCGCTACCTAGGTGACATGAGATTAAACGTAAATCTTCGAGCGGACGGCCGAGAAGTTCTGCCGCACGTTGTGTGACATACTTGTGGCTAGTACCGTGGAAACCATACTTTCGAACACCGTGTTCTGTGTAGTATTCATACGGAAGACTGTACAAGAAGTTCTCTTCTGGCATCGACTGGTGGAATGCCGTATCGAACACTGCAACTTGTGAAACATTTGGCAAGATTGTTTGGAAAGCACGAATCCCAGTCAAGTTCGGCGGGATGTGAAGTGGTCCGAGCTCTGTGAAAGACTCGATATTCTTCATCACTTCTTCGTCGATGACGACCGAATCAGCATACAACTCTTTTCCGTGTAACACACGGTGACCTACGCCAGAAATCTCGTCGAACGATTGGATGATATCGAGTTCGATTAATTTCTCCAACGCCAATTCAACCGCTTCTTTATGTGTGTGAAGTGGCGTGACCACGTTGAACTTCTGTCCTTCACCATACTTGATTGTAAAAATTGCATCTTCTTTCCCTACACGCTCAACAAGTCCGACTGCGAGCAACTCTTCAGAAGGCATCTCGAGTAATTGGAACTTGAGCGATGAACTACCAGCATTGACTGCCATAATTTTCGTCATGTCATACACCTCTTAACTTTCGTTTTAAACGCTTTTATTTATCTGTTCAATTTAAAACTGATAACTGTATCATAATGAAGATACTTGATTCCGCATACCTTTTTCAAGTATTTTGTCCATTATTTTTGTGTTGTTTTGAACCATTCGTCAATCTGTTTCACCACATTGGCAACTGCTCTTACATCTGTGAACGATGGAAGTTCAACAAATAGTGCTTGTTTCGGACGCGTGACGCCTTCCCCTACTTTTTGAAGGAGCAACAAACTTTTCGCATAACGTTCATCTTTAAACATCGTCGTCGGGAGCTGGATGACCCCTTTGATGACGGCCTCGCGGTCCATCCATTGTTTTAATTTCCCTTCATCATCCTGTTCAAACAAATTGTTCGGAATGACAAACAATCCATGACCACCCGGTTTCGTATGACGAATCGCTTGTTCCATCATAAGAAAATGAGAGTACGAATGACCTTCTTCTCGCTCCATATCATATTCGGCGGCGACTTCATCGTTCGGATAATACCCGATCGGTAAGTCGGCAATCGAAAGATCGCTCGGCTCGACAAATAGAGGAGCGAGGGCGTCTTGATGGAAGTATGATACCGGCTCCCCTAATAAGTTACTTATAGAATAGGAAAGGCGGAGTAACAATTCATCGACTTCGACTGCTTGCGCTGTCGCATCTTTCAACTGGGAAAGGACGGCATGCGATAGTGTACCCGTTCCGCTACCAAGATCAAGGATTGTCGCCTCGTCCTTAAGTAGCTTTGTTGCCAAGTAGCCTATGAACAAACTGACCGCATCTGGTGTCGGTTGATTGTTCGGCGGAAGTTGTGTCGTTTCTTCAAGCACGAGCAAGCTGATGGCTTTGCGCACATCATCCATTTTTTCTTTTTCAATTTCGACGTGGTCAAACACTTGTACAAGCGCCTCAATCGGTAATACATCTAAGTCGTTGACGAGCTTTTTCGCTTCTGTTTTCCAATCACGATACAGTTGTTCAAAACGTTCCATTTTTCGTTCATCCTTTCCATACAAAACCGGCCCCCATAAGAGGACCGGTCGGTTCACATACTAGTGTAAGCTATTTTAATCAATTTCGCCAAACGAATCAATTCGTTTGTTCGAACGCTTGTAATGCCGCTTCAAAATCGACTTCATCTGTCATTTCATCCATATATTGAACATACTTCACAGTTCCATTTGAATCGACGACGAACACAGAACGTGCGAGAAGACGCATTTCTTCAATTAAGACTCCGTACGCTTTCGCGAATGAAAGATCGCGGTGGTCGGAGAGTGTGACCACGTTATCTAGACCAGATGCTGAACACCAACGGCGCTGTGCGAATGGTAAGTCGTTCGACACGGTCAAGACCGTTCCGCCAAGTGAAGAAGCTTTCTCATTGAATTCACGCGTTTGTGCGTCACATACGCCTGTATCAATCGAAGGAATGACGCTGATCAGTTTTTTACCCGGGTAACTTGCTAATGTCACTTCTTCTAAAGCGGTCGTTAAAACACGGAAATCAGGAGCCTCGTCTCCCACTTTCACTGGATTCCCTTGTAATGTCACGTTGTTCCCTTTAAATGTTGGCATAAACTCATCCCCTTTGTTGTAGGTACTTGTTCATCATATCGATGAATTCGAGCCTTTGACAAACTTCCTGCTTTTGGCTCTGTTTCAGTTTTCCCTATATTGGTCAGAAGAAACACGTTATAATAAAGGAGACACCATTGACAAAGGGGATGACTCAGATGAGAAACAACGTCTATTTGTACCATCGTAACGTCAACGAATTCACTAAAGAAGTGAAAAAGTTAAAAGAAATTGGGGAAAAATACGGATTTAACATCGTAAATCAACCTGAGGACGCGAACATTATCGCAGCAGTCGGCGGGGACGGCGCATTCTTGCAGGCTGTTCGTTACACCGGTTTCCGTCAAGATGCCATTTATGTCGGATTCGGACGCGGATTGAACGAGTTTTATTGTGATTTTGATATACATAAACTCGATGAAGTTGACCGACTCTTCTCAGATAACTCGACGCGGATCGAAGAAGGCATCGAAGTACGGAAGTATCCGCTTCTCTCTTCATCAATCAACGAATCGACACCGCTTCTCTGTTTAAATGAAGCTTCGATTAAATCTAGTATCATCAAATCACTCGCCATCGAGGTATATATCGACAACTTACATTTCGAAACATTCCGTGGGGACGGAATGGTGGTCTCGACTCCGACCGGTTCGACTGCTTATAACAAATCATTGAGCGGTGCGGTCGTCGATCCACTCATCCCTTGCATGCAAGTGAGCGAAATCGCATCGGTCAACAATAATCGGTACCGTACGCTTGGCTCTTCGTTCATCGTCCACGACTCACGTAAGCTATCGCTTCGTATCGTCGAAGACGGAAATGACTATCCGATCATCGGTATGGATAACGAGGCACTTAGTTTAAAATATACAGACCGAATTGATATCGAGCTTTCAGACCAAGTCATCAAGACCGTCAAGCTCCGGACCAACTCGTTCTGGCACAAAGTACAACGTTCATTCTTCTAATAAACAAGAGGAGTCGATTCATCCGACCTGGATGAATCGACTCCTCTTTAATAGTTTACGATGTGATAACTTCTGCCTCGTATACCGGCTTTCCTTCGACGACCGTCATGACGAGACGATTATGAAGAATGTCTTCTCCGCTTAATTTAAAGAAATCCTCATCCCATACTGTGAAATTGGCATTGTAACTTTGAATCAACAGCCCATTCCTACCATGTGTATCGGTTGCAACATGAGGTGAATAAGTGAAGCTACGGAGTGCTTCATACATCGATAGGCGTTCGTTTGGATTTAGTGTGCTCGAACCTTTGAACGACTGTCTCGTCACTGCACCGAACAACCCCTTTCGAACATCGACGGATGAAATCGGAGCATCACTTCCTCCTAATAAGAGGGCCCCCGTATCTAGTAATGATTTGAACCGATACACATCATGAACGCGTTCATTCCCTAACCGTTCGAATAACATATCTAAATCATCCGATAAAAATACAGGTTGTGCGTCTATCAACACGGGTAGCGATTTGATGCGGTTGATGAGTGAATCATTTAATAGCGAAGCGTGAATAATTCGATCTCTCGTTCCTTTTTTAGCAGGATATTTTTCGAGTAAACCGACAAACTGTTCGACCGCCGCATCCCCGATCACATGTGCCGCCACATTCATTCCATATGTCCGCGCTTTTTTCACGAGCGCTTCGAGATGGTCCGGTCGATGCACTTCGATTCCGCGCTGACTTTGATCATCCGCATAAGGAACGGATAAAAGAGCGGTGCGTCCACCGAACGAACCGTCCACAAACAACTTCATCGCGCCAAAATCAAACCGTTTTCGCTTTGTCATCGCATCCTGTTGAATAATACGGTCCACCGCTTGCTCATGAACGAGAAGATGCGCCTGAAACGGGATGTCTTCTAAAACATCCTCGTACGCTTGAATCGTCTCAAGTGGGTCTCCATGATAAAATAAGTCTTCGGTGTGAGCACCCACGATGCCGTGCGAGAACAATGAATCGATTGCGCGACGGAGCGAGGCAGCATTTTTCTTTCGATTCCCACTCAGTTCTTTATAAAGAAGGTCTAAGGCAGCATCATATAAGACGCCGTTCAACTTTCCTTCCTCGTCTCGGCCGAGTTTCCCACCTTCGATGACCGTATGATGAATCAAACCGAGGCGTTCAAGTCCTTTCGAGTTCACAACCGCCACATGACGACAGACACGCTTCAAGACGACGGGACGATCCGAGATGACTTTATCAATCATGTCTCGCGTCGGCATTTCACCGAGTAATCGATCATCAAATCCCTCTGCGACCACCCATTCACCATCTGACCCTTGTTGTTTCATCGTCTCAAGTAATTCTCGAAGGTTGGTCGCTTCGCTTGCATCGACACGATCCAATGCTTCTCCGTAGCCGACGAGATGAATATGTGAGTCAGTGAAGGCTGGATATACACTTTTCCCTTCCAAGTTCACAATCTCTTCAATCCGACCGGCGTATGTACGACGGAGATGCCCTTCTTTTCCCATTTTCAAGACCCGACCATGCTCTACAAACATGGCTCGCATCATCTCACCTGGTTTATTTAACGTATAGATGTTCCCATTGACCCATAACGTACCCATCTGACGATTCCTCCTTGATTGAAAAAAGATTGACGTCTACGTTTTTCCCGTTTCTGTCAATCTTCATGCATCGATTATTTTTTTAGTAACTCTTGTTGCTCTAACCCTTTATCCACACGTTGACGAATTTCATGCGCCCCATTTTCTTCAAATCGCCCAAGCACCCGCTCACCGATTTCAACGGCAGTACCGTACTCACCATGCAAAAATTTATTCTCTGCAAGCGTCAGAGCAATGTGCACTTCGTTGTCACGACGACGGAAACGGTTCGCATACTGTAATAACTGTTCGGCATACGTCACTTGGCGAATGAGGGCATGTACACGGTCACGGAAATGGTCCATCATTTCTTCCACGTCATGACTGAGCCCTACGATGTATGTCATATTGAACGGCGCCTTATCGAACTGTTCATCTAACGACTGGACACCTTTTTGAAGTTGACGTAAGTCGTTCGACAAGTCGCTTGGTACAACCGGCATCGCACTTTTTGCCAAGAGTCGTCGGTGGCCAGACAATTCTTTCTTCCACGTCTCTAACTTGTGTCGTACTTCAAGTTCTTCTTTTCTTAATGAATTCGTGTCTTCAATGAACCGTTCGTGCATCGCATTGAATTGGTCGAGTGATCGTTTCGCTTCCTGCACTTTAGATTTAATCATGCTAAACGGCAACATTTGAGCGGCAAGAGCTTGTTCGATGTCAAGGACGTTGGCCGTAAGCTCCGTCAGTTCACGTTCTAGTTGTTCAAACTCTTCACCGACGCGGGCATTGATTTCATAATTACTGACGAGTCGAGACATTTCAGTTTGTAGGTTGTTCATGATTTCAGTGGATTGACGTTCTCGTTCCTGAATCGCTGCAAATTCTTTTTTCACGTATTGACGAGCATCGACTTCCGTTCGGAATGCTTCAAATAGTTGGTCGATATCCGAACTCAATTGTTGCATGTCCTCTTCGAAATGATCGAATTCCAATCGCTCGATTCGAGTCATCAATTCCTCACGACGTTCTTCCGCTTGGTCGATTTCATCCATCAGCCCGAGCGGTTCGAGCGCATATCCGTCCATTTGCATTTCTTTATGTCCAGCCCGCAACTGTTGGAGTTGTTGTTTTAACTCAACTTGAACAGTTCGTACAAATTGAGGAATGATTCGAATCAACTCACGGATATGTCCGACTTTGTCCGAAAGTGCTTGTCCGGTTTCAAATGCTTCAGATACTTGACCGACTTGCTTTAAGTTGATCATCTCACTTCGCTTCGCCTCAGCGGTTGCAATCTCTTGTTCGACAAGATCATAGGTCGGTCCGAATGCATGGTTTTGAGAGTTCAATGTTTTGCGGAACTGATATAGTTCTTTCTCATCTTGCTTCACAATATCCATTAGCGAAGTGTGGTGTGTTGTAAACTCATCCATCTCATCGAGCATGGCGTGCACCATCGCCTCGAGTTCTTCGATGAGTTGCTCTGTTGCATTTAAGTCGGTCTTCACTTTCATAAAGCGATATTTATCAAGATCTTCTTCAGCTCCATATAACGCTTCATCAATTTGACCTGTATGCACACTGACCAGCTCATCCCAAGACTGATGCCAACGATCAAACTTTTCCTTTGTTTCCCCTTCCATCGGCCATTGTTTGAACTTTTGGAGTTCAACAGGTACGCTCGCACTGAGCACACTTTGTTTCCTCATATCCAAGTCATCAATTTTTTGATAAAAGTTCCTTCGAATGAGCATACTGCCCAACATACCGCCTAATACGACGACGATGATCCCAATGATCAATCCATAAATTCCGTAATCCATCTTTGTCACAACCTCCAAGCCGCTTTCGTGGACTTATGTACCTTATATTAAAAAGAAGTATTTTATAAGAATAGATATACTTAATCATATTATAGAACCAATGATTTGCATAGGTTTTCCAATGGTTTCAATGGAGATTGTTCATTTTTTCAGAACTTTTCCGCAAGACAAATCACTAATTTGCGTGTACCATAATTCTAAATTCTAAAAACATGAAAGACGGAGGGGATTTGCTATGTTCCAAACGACATCGTATTCAGGTGATTTAGCTGCAGGTTATGAACTATTAAATAAGCAACTCGCTGCACTATTAGAAGGTGAGACAAATGAAGTGGCTAACCTAGCTAATGCGAGTGCTTTACTGAATCAATTTTTAGATCGCATCAACTGGGTTGGATTTTATGTGACAAATTCTGAGGATAGTCTCATCTTAGGACCTTTCCAAGGGCTACCGGCCTGTGTGCACATCGCATTTGGAAAAGGCGTTTGTGGAACGGCAGCGTCTACACAAAAAACTCAGCTTGTGGCCGATGTCCATCAATTCCCGGGACATATCGCTTGTGATGCAGCTTCAAACTCGGAAATCGTTGTCCCTCTCGTGCGCGACGGTAAAACAATCGGCGTCCTCGATATCGACAGCCCTGAATTTAATCGATTCTCCGAAGTCGATCGTCAAGGACTCGAACATTTTTGTGAGACATTACTTCACTATATTTGATTGACAAGCATCACGTTTCATCGTATACTCATCTTTGTGCATGAAATGACGATAGCAGTCACTGACAAACGTATCCACCTTTCGGGCCTCGACTTAGTCGGAGGGGCATCTCGTAGCTTCGCTATCAAGTGAAGGTGCTTGCACCTTGAAAGGGGCGTTACTCGTCTTTGACACCGTTGTTCTTTTGTGCAAAATACATGAACAACAAGGAGGAGTCCAAACATGGCTCGTTACACAGGTCCAGCATGGAAACTCTCGCGTCGCTTAGGCATCTCGCTTAGCGAAACGGGTAAAGAATTAGTAAAACGTCCTTACGCACCAGGTCAACACGGAAATGGTCGTAAGAAAATCTCAGAATACGGTCTTCAACTTCAAGCGAAGCAAGCACTTCGTCACATGTACGGAGTGAACGAGAAGCAATTCAACCGCATCTTCAACGATGCTGGTAAAATGCCAGGCATCCACGGTGAGAACTTCATGTTCTTGCTCGAATCACGCCTTGACAACCTCGTTTACCGTTTCGGTCTCGCTCGCACACGTCGTGGAGCACGCCAACTCGTCAACCACGGTCACATCACAGTTGACGGATCACGCGTAGACATCGCGTCTTACCGCGTAAAACCTGGTCAAGTTATTGCAGTTCGCGAAAAATCGAAAAACGTTAAAGCAATCGCTGAAGCTCTTGAAGTAGCACCAGCTACAAAAGACTTCGTATCGTTTGACGCTGAGAAACTCGAAGGTACATTCGTACGTCTCCCAGAACGCGCTGAACTTAACGACCAAATCAAAGAGCAACTCATCGTCGAGTACTACTCACGTTAATGCTTTTAATCCCCTTCTTCGAGAAGGGGATTTTTTATTTCTTTAAGATTTCTTGTCGAATATGTCCCATCTGTGTGTCGAGGGCATCGGCCATAAAAGAAGCCTCAATGAGCTCTTCTTTGGACGATTCCGGTATCGCATGCTGATATTTGTATTGAAGCTTATGTTCCGTCGCTGCCCAAAAATCCATGGCGAGCGTCCGAATCTGAATCTCGGCCGGCACCCAGATAATTCGTTCGGCCAAATAGACTTTTGTCTTCACAATGAGATGTAAGCTGCGATACCCGCTTGGCTTCGGATGCTCGATATAATCTTTGACTTCGATAATCTCCAAATCATCCCGCGCCTCTAAATGACGTAAAATCGCATATATATCATCTCGGAAGCTCGTAACAATCCGTATTCCCGCTACATCATGCACATGTTCCCAAAGCGCCTCGATTTCTAACGGCAATTCTTTGCGCCTCATCTTGCGTACGATGGACGGCAACGTCTTCATCCTCGTCTTCACATGTTCAATCGGTGAATACCCAAGTCGCGTCTGCCAATCCAAGTCGATGATCCCGAGGTCGCTCTCAAGTTCTGTGATGGCCATCTCATAGTATCGAAAATGTTCGCGCCATTGATGGAACTGATCACCGAAAAACTCTTCTATTTCCATTATCATCCCTCCTACCTCATCATTTTATCAAATCACCATAGCTGAAAAAGGGTTAAAAAAGTCCATTCCTCAACAAAAAAAGAACGGACGGACATGATGATTATACGTGACGAATCACAAAGTATTTTTTCTTACCACGACGAATGATTGTAAATTCGCCGAGTGTGTCAGCACGCGTCATGACTTTATCAAGTGCCTGTTCACGCTCGCCGTTCAAGTAAATCGCCCCGTTCGTCACGTCTTCTCGTGCCTGACGTTTCGATGGTGAAATCTTCGCTTCGACGAGGAGGTCGACAAGGTTACGTTCCCCGTCAAGTTCAAATTGCGGCATTCCTTTGAATGCGTCCTCCATGTCTTCCGGTTGAAGTGATGTCAGATCACCACTGAAGAATGCTCTCGTGATGCGTTCAGCTTGCTCAAGCCCTGCTTCACTGTGGACGAGCTTCGTCATCTCTTCTGCGAGACGTCGCTGTGCCACACGTTTCTCAGGTGCTTCCGTCACTTCAGCTGCAAGTGCTTCGATTTCTTCATGAGACATGAACGTGAAGTATTTGATGAACTTGATGACATCGGCATCGTCGACGTTAATCCAAAACTGGTAGAACTCGTACGGTGAAGTCTTGTCAGCATCCAACCAAACTGCACCGCCGGCCGTCTTCCCAAATTTCTGACCATCCGACTTCGTGACGAGCGGCACCGTGAGTCCGAACGCTTTTTCCGAATGGCCGAAACGACGGATCAATTCAAGACCTGCTGTGATGTTTCCCCACTGGTCACTGCCTCCGACTTGAAGACGACATTTTTCAGTCTCATATAATTTCAAGAAATCGTATGATTGCAGCAACATGTATGAAAATTCAGTGTAAGAGATCCCGTTCTCCATGCGCGAGTCCACCGAATCTTTCGCTAACATGTAACTGATCGGGAAATGTTTACCGATATCGCGAAGGAAGTCGATAATCGACATCTCTTCTGTCCATTCGTAGTTGTTACGGATTGTAATCGGATTCTCTCCTTCAAGCGGGAGGAATCGACTTAACTGGTCTTTGATACGATTCGAAAAGAGTTTGACCGTATCCAATGTGTTAAGAGAACGCTCGTCTGAACGCCCGGACGGATCTCCAATCATACCTGTCGCCCCACCGACAAGCGCGATGACCTGATGACCTGCCTGTTGGAAACGTTTTAACGTCAAAATCGGCAATAAGTGCCCGATATGAAGCGAATCCGCTGTCGGGTCAAATCCCGTGTACAACGTCGTCGGACCCTTGAGTTGTTCCTTCAATCCTTCTTCGTCTGTCATTTGGTTGACAAGCCCTCTAAACTCTAAATCTTTTAATAGTTCCATTTGTTCCACTCCTTCAATTGACATAAAAAAACGTCCCTTCTCAATATGAGAAGGGACGGAGATTCCGCGGTACCACCCTACTTGTCGCAATATGATGCGACCGCTTTGAGCGAGAGATAACGGTCTCGAACCGGCCTAATGGCACGCTCTGAAAGTGTAATTCATCGTTTGGCGTTGGCTAGTTCACAGCAACCACTAGCTTTCTGGACAAGAGGCCGACCGACTACTTCGCTTTCTTCAAGGCGTCATGATATTGTTGACTATGCTATTCATTTTATAAGCATCGATTTCGACTTGTCAACTCCTATATCGAAACTTGCACGCGACATCGGTTTCACGGTAAGGTGTAGGTTGAATTGTGCTATAATCGAATATATTACTGTCTAAAATAGTTTTACACCATATTTAAGGAGGCTGTCATGCTGCAGAAGATTCGAGACTTATGGAATAATCCGACGTCATTGAAAGTACGTCGCTATGCAAATGTTATGTATGATGTGTCGTGGAACGTTCTGCTTCTGACCATCATTTCTGTTATGTTAATCGGGTTTTTAGGTGCTGGAATCGGTGTCGGATATTTCGCATCCCTTGTCAAAGATATGCCTACCCCTGCATACAAGACGATGACGTCACAAATCAATACGTACACATCGACCTCAAATATTTTCTTCGGGAGCGGGGAACGCATCGGGAACTATACGACTGATGAAGTCCGAATCCCGATTCCAGTAGAAAAAGTATCCCCTTACGTCGTCGACGCGCTTCTCGCGACAGAGGATGTCGAGTTCTACGAGCACGACGGAGTCGTTCCGAAAGCAACATTACGCGCGATTTTACAAGAAGCAACCGGATCAGAAGATCGTACGGGTGGTTCAACCCTCACCCAGCAATTGATCAAAAACCAAATGTTGACGAATGAAGTTTCGTTCGAACGAAAAGCAAAAGAAATTTTACTTGCCCTACGACTTGAAAAAGCGATGGATAAGGATGAAATTTTAAATGCCTACTTGAACGTCGTCTCTTTCGGTCGTAACTCGATGGGACGCAATATCTCCGGAATTGAAGCAGCTTCTCGTGGTGTATTCAATACTTCGGCAGAGAAGTTAACGCTCCCTCAAGCCGCCTTTCTTGCCGGGATTCCGAAAAACCCGTTCTTCTATACACCCTACTATCAAGGTGGTGTCATTAAAGAAGACGTATCGGGTGCAGTCAACCGAATGAAAACGGTATTGAACCGGATGTACGTCGCCGGGAAGATTACGCAAGAAGAGTATGATGCTGCTTACAACTATGATATTACACAAGACTTCATGCAGACACAGACGAAGCCCCGTGACAAATATCCGTATGTTGTTGATGAAGCGGAACTACAAGCACGTCAGATTGTGACAGATTATTTATTGGAGCAAGATGGAATTGAAATTGATGAATTGAGTTCTAAAGAAAAAGACTCTGTCCAATCCACTTATGCCAAGCGTGCGCATAACATGTTGCGTCAAGGTGGTTTCAACATCCGTTTGACACTCGATAAAGAAGTGCACGAAGCGATGCAACAACCGGCTAAAAATGCCGGAAACTTTGGTCCGAATCAATATGTCGAAGAAGAGGACCGTACACTTCCTGAACAAACCTCTTCGGTTATGATTGAAAACAAAACTGGGAAAGTACTTGGATTCGTCGGAGGTCGATATATCAACGGTAAGACGGATGACTTGAACCGTGCTTTCTGGGCGGAACGTCAAATCGGGTCGACTGCAAAACCAATTCTCGTCTATTCAAACGCAATCGAAGCTGGCATGATCACGCCAGCCACTCAAATTATTGACGAAGAATATTACTATCAGTTCACTGGTCCGGGACAACCGAAAAAACAAGTTCAAAACGAAGGGAAGACGTATCGCGGAATCGTCACAGTGCGCGATGCACTCAAGCTTTCATTGAACGTTCCGGCCGTTAAAATTTATGAGGAACGTAATCAAAAACCTGCCGATACACAGAAGCTAGTGGATATGGGGATTCCTGTATCCGAAGGAAATCGTTACGCATCAGCAATGGCCCTCGGTACAGGAGAAGTAAAGCCAATCGATTTGGCAGCGTCGTATGCGATGCTCGCTAACTACGGTGAGCATGTAGAGCCTTACTTCATCCAAGAAATTGAATATCAAGGTGAAGTGATTTACGAAGCGAAACCGAAGAAAACTCGTATTTTCACGGAACGTACCTCTTATCTCGTGCTCGATATGTTGCGTGATGTTTACACGTCAGGTACTGCGACATACGCACAATCCTTACTCAACGTCCCTGGCGACTGGATGGGTAAAACCGGTACAACGAACGCTCAACGCGACTCTTATTTAGTTGGATCGAACCCGAACGTCACACTCGCTGTCTGGTCTGGTTATGATTCACAACTTGCCTCGATGCTAGACAGCTGGGAATATGGGCGTTACTATCAGCGAACGCAACGCATTTGGTCACAAACGATGAATCGTGTATATGCAGATAACCCTAAAGCACTAAACGTCAGCGCACGCTTCTCGCAACCTTCAAGCGTCTCTGCAAAAGACTTCACAGATTCTGGTTCATTCTCTGAGAAGAAGAAAATAGAAGAGAAGAAAAAAGAAGAAGAAGCCAAGAAAAAGGCTGAGGAAGCTAAGAAAGAAGCTGAAGAGAAGAAACAAGAAGCTGCTGACGATGCTGCAGCGAAGAAAAAAGCCGAAGAAGAAGCTAAACGAAAAGCTGAAGCTGATGCTGCTGCCAAGAAAAAAGCGGAAGAAGAAGCGAAGAAAAAAGCTGAGGAAGAGGCTCAAGCTGAAGAAGAGGCCCAACAAGAAGCCGATCAACCAGCTGAAGATAACGCCGATTCGGATAGTGAATGAAAAAAAGGTCGACACATTTCGTGAGGGCACTGAAAAACTCAAAATGATCTTGAACAGATGAGCGTCGTCCCGACCAGGAATGACGCTCATCTGTTTTCCTTGCCTTTGCTTTGTCGCCCTCTTGGGCACGCCGCTTTCCTGGGGGCGGTCAGGGAGCCGCATCGCCTT
>NZ_JACSKX010000012.1:0-100791 GCF_018617835.1 Exiguobacterium sp. s101
CTCTCAGGTCGGCTATGCATCGTCGCCTTGGTGGGCCATTACCCCACCAACTAGCTAATGCACCGCAAAGCCATCCATGGGCGACGCCGGAGCGCCTTTCATCATCGGACCATGCGGTCCGATGACACATCCGGTATTAGCCCCGATTTCTCGTGGTTATCCCAGACCTATGGGCAGGTTCTTTACGTGTTACTCACCCGTCCGCCGCTCATTCCACCGTCGTCCCCCCGAAGGGTTCGGAACGGCTTCCTGCGCTCGACTTGCATGTATTAGGCACGCCGCCAGCGTTCGTCCTGAGCCAGGATCAAACTCTCCAAAGAATTTGATATAGCTCTTAAATTGACGAAGCTTGCGCTTCATTCAAAAATTGTAAAACTTATTTTTGCCTCATCGTTCAGTTTTCAAAGTTCGTCTATCGCTCTTGGCGACTAAATGATAATAACATTTAATTCATTTCAATGTCAACAACTTTTTCGTTTGTTCAACGTTTGTCGTTGGCAACAGAGATAACTATATCACCTGCATTTTAATCTTGCAAGCATTATTCTAAAAAAACTTTTAAATATTTTTTCGTATCATTCAGAGTTCTAATCTCAACTCCTTAAAGGAAGAAGAAATCACTTTAAAGAATACACTTATATCTAATAGCGACTATAAACCTATAAGGAGTCCACACATGATGCAATCCGATTTACAGCGACCTAAGAAACTTTCACCGCTCAGAATCTGGTCCGGTACCCTAGTCTATATTTTAAAGAGAAAACTCGAATGGATTACGGATAAACGAAAATATGTTTCAAAACGAAACCTTGATCCGATGCCATATCTGATTCATACACACCGCACTCCTTTATATCGTCAACTCCGTGACATCGACATAGAAGTTCAACATAACAAAGTAACCAATCTAAAGATTGAAATCGCCAAACTGAACGGCTCCATCCTGACTCCAAACGAGGTTCTCTCTTATTGGAAGATGATCGGCAAGCCGACGAAACGCAAAGGTTATGTAGAGGGAATGATTCTCCACTATGGAAAAGTGACCTCAGGAATCGGCGGTGGTCTCTGTCAACTGTCCAACCTCATCTATTGGATTACCTTACATAGTCCGTTGACGGTAACCGAACGCTATCGCCACAGTTATGATGTGTTCCCTGACTACCGACGAGATCAGCCTTTCGGTAGTGGCGCCACCTGTTCTTATAACTATCTGGATCTGCAAATCACCAATCAAACCGCACAAACGTATCAACTTCTTCTATATATAGAAGGAGATTATCTCGTCGGGGAATGGCGTTCGAACATCCCGAATAAAGAACAGTATCATATATATGAAGAAAATCATCATTTCACCTGTGAATGGTGGGGCGGGACGATACGACATAACCAAATATTTAAAAAAGTCACTTCAATGAATGGCACACACCTCCGAAACGAATTCATCACAGAAAATCACACCATCACCATGTACGACCCATTCCTTCCCGAGAATGCTGCATACAAAAAAGCCGACTCTTAATAAAAGAGCCGGCTTTTCAAATGAACTTATGCGTGTGGCAAGAACATGAAGTATGCCAAGAAGATGACTAACATCCCATACATGATTGGATGAATTTCTTTTGTCTTTCCTTTCGCAATCATCATGAGTGGGTAAAGGATGAACCCAAGCCCAATTCCTGTTGCGATTGAAAATGTCAAAGGCATCATAATGATCGTCAAGAAAGCTGGTACGGCGATTTCGATTTTCTTCCAATCAATATCAAGAAGAGCCGAAGCCATGAGTACACCGACAATGATGAGCGCTGGAGCCGTGACTGGTGCCGTAACAACTGCCAAGAGAGGCGAGAAGAACAACGCCAAACCGAAGAACAATCCTGCAAAGACTGCAGTTAATCCTGTACGTCCGCCTGCCGCGACACCTGCTGACGACTCAACATATGAAGTCGCTGTAGATGTTCCAAAAATCGCACCCGCTACCGTTGCAGTCGAGTCCGCCATCAACGCCTTACTTGCACGCGGCACTTTGTTTTCTTTCATGATGCCCGCTTGACGCGCTACCGCGACGAGCGTTCCTGCTGTATCAAAGAAATCGATGAAGAAGAACGTCAAGATGACAACGAGCATTTGAAGCGTGAAGACATCACCGAAGTTGATGAAGGCTTGACCGAATGTCGATGACATACTCGGCGGCATCGACACGACATCTGAAATGGCTGTCGGAGTTGGCACGAGACCGAAGATCATCCCGACAATCGCCGTCAACAACATCCCGATGAAAATACCACCTTTTACATCGCGCGCCATGAGCAAGGCACTGACCACGAGACCGAATACCGCGAGAAGCGTTGTGCCCGTTCCGAGCGAACCAAGACTGACGAGTGTCGCTTCATTCGCAACAACGATGCCTGCATTTTTCAAACCGATGAACGCGATGAAGAAACCAATCCCTGCAGCAACCGCCATTTTGAGCGGAGCCGGAATCGCGTTGACAATCGTTTCGCGAATTCCTGAGAGCGTCAATACGATAAAGAAGAGACCTGATACGAGTACACCTGACAAAGCCGTTTGCCACGGTACACCCATTCCAATGACGACGCTATATGCGAAGAACGCGTTGAGGCCCATGCCCGGCGCAATCGCAATCGGGTAGTTCGCGAGAAGTCCCATCGTCAATGAACCGACTACTGCAACAAGACCTGTCGCCACGAAGACCGCTCCTGTATCCATCCCTGCTGCTCCAAGAACGTTCGGGTTAACGAAGAGGATGTACGCCATCGCAAGGAAAGTTGTGAAGCCTGCGACAAGTTCCGTGCGAACGCTCGTCCCGAGTGCTGTGAGTTGGAAATAGCGATCGATCCGACTCGTTGTCGTTTGTTGTTGGTCTTGCTTGAGCTGTGTGCTCATTTGTTTTCCTCCTTGTACTCGCCGTAAAACGAGAAAAGGTCCCCGGCAAATGACCGAGGACCCCACGCGAAACATACGAGGGCATACACCCTCATCTATGTCTCGCCGTAGTGAAATCATTTAAGGTGATTTCGTAGAGACTCTCGGGCCATATCCCCGATATTATACGGCAAATTATTTTATAATTGTTCGGTTATAATAAGAACGTTCTTATCGTATCAGCGTGAAAATAGAATGTCAACTAAATTCACGGATTTTATATCTAAAAAGAACATTAATGTTCGGTTTTAAGACAAAACAGAGGGATTCCCCTCTGTTCCGCTTATTCCCATTCGATTGTTGCAGGTGGCTTAGACGTAATGTCATACAGCACACGGTTGACGTGGCTGACTTCGTTGACAATCCGGACAGAGATTTTCTCAAGTACATCCCATGGAATACGTGCCCAATCTGACGTCATGCCATCGATTGAAGTGACCGCACGAACACCGACAGCATAGTCGTACGTACGCTCGTCACCCATGACTCCGACCGAGCGGATTGGTGTGAGCACCGTGAAGTATTGCCAGATGTCTCGTTCAAGACCTGCTTTCTTCACTTCGTCACGCAAAATAGCATCCGATTCACGGACGATTTCTAACTTCTCTTCCGTGATCTCACCGAGGACACGGATTCCGAGGCCCGGACCCGGGAACGGTTGACGCCAAACGATATAGTCAGGAAGACCGAGCTCAGTACCGAGCGCACGGACTTCGTCTTTAAAGAGCGTGTTGAGTGGTTCGATCAACGTGAAATTCATGTCTTCCGGCAACCCACCGACGTTATGGTGTGATTTGATCGTTTGCGCTGTATCTGTTCCGCTCTCGATGATGTCTGTATAGAGCGTCCCTTGTGCGAGGAAGTCCATATCGACAAGTTTCGAAGCTTCTTCATCAAACACATAGATGAACTCGTTTCCGATGATCTTACGTTTTTGCTCAGGGTCCGAGACACCAGCCAATTTCGTCAAGAAACGTTCTTGCGCATCGATTTTAATGACCTTCATGTTGAATCCGTCCGCGAACGTCTTCATGACGCTATCCGCTTCCCCTTTACGAAGAAGACCATGGTCCACAAACATACATGTCAACTGATCACCGATTGCGCGATGAACGAGTGCGGCCACGACAGACGAGTCGACACCACCCGAAAGCGCACAAAGGACTTGCTTATCGCCAACGATTTCACGGATTTTCTCCACTTCGAGATCGATAAAGTTTTCCATCGACCATTCGCCTTTCGCGGCGCACACTTCATAGATAAAGTTTTTCAAGATGTCATTCCCATACTCAGAATGACGAACTTCTGGATGGTATTGGACACCATACATTTTCAACTCATCGTTTTTGATTGAAGCGACCGGGCAAGACGGGTTCGTTCCATCGACGATAAATCCTTCCGGTGCTTCCATGACGAGATCACCGTGGCTCATCCATACCGTATGTTCGACTGGAAGGCCGTTGTAAATCGCTGATGCTTCCGGCGTTGAGAATAATGTCGCTTTCCCGTATTCACGGTGTGCAGCCCGTTCGACACGACCACCAAAATGATGCGTCATGAGTTGCATGCCGTAACAGATTCCGAAGATCGGAATGCCGAGTTCGAAGATTTCCGGGTCGCAACTATATGCGCCTTCCGCGTATACGCTGTTCGGTCCACCTGAGAAGATGATACCGACTGGGTTCAATTCGCGAATCTCGGTTGCCGTCATCTTATGCGAATGCAACTCACTGTATACGCCAAGGTCACGGACACGACGCGTGATCAACTGGTTATACTGCCCACCAAAGTCGAGCACCAAAATCATTTCTTGTTCTACTTTCACGAAATCTCCACCTTTCTGCCTTCTCCTCAAAAAAAGACGCGCCTCTCCCCCAGATTAACCAAACCGAAGAAGAAGCACGTCCTTTTCTTTGTATACGAAACGTGCTCCTTCATAGTCGGTCCATTTACGGTGGTCCGGTAGAGACTCTCGCGCCAATTCACGAGTATATACGAAGGAATGCCATGTTCAATTATCTAACTAATGCGTCTATCTTACTTGATGCATCCCATCACTTCAACTCATAATTCGACGAATCATGATTTTCCAATATTCTTTATATTTTGAATTCGGTTCTTGTTCGGCATAGACCGCTTGTTCAAACAAGGCCGTCAAACGGCTCATGTCGTTCGTTTCGTAGTAGGCGTCGACTTCTCTCGCGAGCTCTGAAGGCGTACGACCTTCGACTTTAAATCCGTTTGCTCGAAGCCGCTTCATCAAATAACGATGCATCGAAACAAGACTTCCGTCTGTGAGCGGACGACTCATCCACCAGACGTACATAATTTGCCGCTCGATGATCTTCCGGTTCCAAATGAGGACGGCCACGACGAAGAGAATGACCCCCCATCCCCATACCGGAATACTGCGCCCCTCTTCTTGAACGTCACCTGTCGTCACATCATCGATTAATAAATCTTCTTGTGGACGATTTTGCGGATTGTTGTCATGAGACGCTTGTGGATCGTTCGTAACCGGGATCGAATCATTCGTATCCGTCTCTTGCTCCATTTGTAGTAAGTTAGCGTCCGAGAAACTGATTGTCGCCTCTAGCGGAACCCAGCCCGCACCTTCAATGAAATACTCAACCCATGAATGAGCATGACGATTACGAATCGTATGTTCTTCTTCCCCTTGAATGACCCCCCGCGTATCTCCCATCGTAAATCCTTTTACCCAACGTGTCGGAATGCCATTTGCTCGCAACAAGACGGCTGCTGATGTCGAGAAGTTATCACAATAGCCGATTTGTGTATCAAATAAGAACTGGTCGACGTAGTCCGTGTCGCCTTGCGGTTGGGCCACGTTTTCCGTATCATATTGAAATTCTCCATTCCGGAAGTAAGCTTCAACCGCCTCTGCTTTTTCGTTCGGAGTTTCACTCTCTGCCGTGATTTCAGCAGCTAAATCTCTCACTCGATCCGGTAACGAGGTTGGAAGTTGTAAATAAACCTGCGTTTCTTCTTCAGTAAGCGAAGTTACGTCTTCGTTTAAATCGAGCTGTTCTTCAGAGAAAGCGGGGACACTGTAACGGAGTTGAATCGTTCGTGGCGTCGCTTGTCCCTCGTTCTCAAATACAATTTTCCCGGAAGGTTGAATGTTGATTGTCTCGTTCGGGAAATCCCGCTCTATATCACCGACCAAAAACTCTGTACCAGATTCCGTTTCCGCCGCTTGTGGATATTCACCACCGTATGGAACGAACGATTGTCGACGATCAAAACGCAGAATCGCCTGTTCCGGTGTCGTATCCACTTCCGCGTCCACTAACTGTCCACGATTGTAGTTGGAATCGAGTACCGGTGCCGCAATCCAACCTTTCCCTGTATAAATCGCTTTTGATTCAATACGCCAATAGCGAGCCGGTGCACCACGTGCAATAAAGACGATCCCGTCATCTTGTTCGAACGGGCCACCTAACGCCTCATCGTTAACACCATATCCGACACGCCCCGGCCCGTTCCCATCGCCTTCTGTTGTCGCATTTCGGAAACTCGTGGTGATTCGATCGGACCAATCCCCCTCGAGCGTCGGCGACGCACTCGCAAGGGCCACAACGACACTGAGCAACAAACCGATACTGACAAACCGAACGAGTGATTGACTCGGTCGTTTCGCCAAATCCGTGACGAATAACAGGAGCAGCGATGTGATGATAGCATAAAGGATGTCACCTTCACCGTCATATAATGTCCACGTGTCGAAGTAAGCCATGACACCAAGTGTGGATACAGTCATCCCAAGCACAAATCCGTAACTTGGATACGTTCGTCCGACAAGAACGGCGAACAGAAGCCCGATGAGCGCCATCGCAGAGAAAAAGATGGCCTCGTTTGGTAACTCTCCGCTTATGACACCTGTGAAGTCTTCCATCCAAATCCCGAACCAGTCGAAAATACTTCCGTGATAGACGTATAGGACGACTAGAAAATTGAGAAATGAAATACTAAGAAAAGCAGTCCACGGGAGAAGACTTGCGAACATCGGCACGATGAGAAGGAAATAAAACGGCCAATTCACATCAAACGTTGTACTTCCAACAATCGGTTCAATCCAGAACGACAACAAATAGGCGGCAAGTATCGTATAAACAATGCGGGTCACCCAAGTTCTCATGTCATCACCTCACTTACCGCAGTGTATAGATGATAGCTTCCTTGTGTTTCATGCATGAGTTCCCGGATTGACGCGGTCTCGAACGGGCTGATTAAAATCAGATCCCCCGTTTGTTGGGGCAGATTCTGCTTCACCCTCTCGACGAGACGCCCCTCCGCTTCCGGAGTCGCAGTCAGCAAGTAATGACCGACCTCAGCGCTTTGGTCCGGAAGATGAAACAACCTCACCTGGTCTTCAATCACATATAGTTCAAACGGCAAATTTTTACGTTCTAACTGGCGAATCGCACCAACGAGTAGCGACAAAGAGCGTTCAAACGCCTCCTCGTAACCAGCAGAGACCGAAGGGACAAACACGAGCGAGAGCTTCTTTTCTTGTTCCTGGTCAAACGTTTTAGTCATCAAGTTGCCTCGACGTGCAGATGCCTTCCAATCAATCCGTCCGATTCGGTCTCCTGCCGCATATTCACGCACTCCGCTTGTCGTATTGGCCACTTCTGTATACGTACGCGTTTGGCGATATTGCTCACCACGTCCTCCGACGTGCTCATCTCGTGGCAAATCAAACGGCAGCTCAGCAGGAGATACTTCAACGACTGTCTCGATTCGTATCGTCCGTCTACGGTCGAATAACCCAAACACGTCACGAACATGGAGAATCGTTCGATCAAAGACATGAATTCCTCGTTTGATTGCATCGATTTTATACTCGACAACTTCAGCACGCCGGAAGAAACGGTCTACCGGCACGATAATAGTCTTATCCTCATCAATTAAGCGTTGTGGCATTCGCTCTTCTAACGTCACCATCCCAATCAAGAAAGGATACTTCCGTTCGATTTTCAGTTCGACATCCATCACTTGACCGGAGACGAGACGTTTCGTCGTCACACGTCGCGAGACGTTCGCCGCAGTGACTGGATAGATCATGAAAAGCGTCCAATAGACGGTCAATACCGCGAACGACCACCATAACGTCGAAGCGACAATACTACCTTCGATGCGGGCAAATGAATACAATCCGAATGCCGCCGCCCATACAACGAACAGCTTCATCCAGTTTTTCATACCTCGTTGACCTCACGATCCATCGGGACAGGTAACGTATCGAGCCAGTCTTGAATCAACTGATTCGACGTTTTTCCTTTATAACGCGCTTCCGCCGTCAACAAGACACGATGTCCGAGAACACTCGTCGCCAGTGCTTTGACATCATCTGGCAACACGAAATCACGATTATGAATATATGCCCACGCTTGTGATGCTTTCATCAAGGCAATGGTGGACCGCGGACTTCCGCCTAAATACGTATGCGGATCTTTCCGAGACTCATGTACCAATCGCACGATGTATTGTTTAACCGCACTCGATACGTGGACATCTCTCACTTCACGCTGCATACGTTCGACTTCTTGCTTCGTAATTACGCTATGAAGGGTTTCGAGCGGCTCGTCTTTTTCAAAACGTGATAACAGTGCAATTTCTTCATTGAATGTCGGGTAGCCCATTTCAATTTTGAGCAAGAAACGATCCAATTGCGCTTCAGGTAATGGGTACGTCCCCTCATGTTCAATCGGATTTTGTGTCGCCATGACGAAAAATGGTGAAGGTAGTACTTTTAATTCCCCATCCACTGTCACACTTCGCTCCGCCATCGCCTCAAGAAGAGCCGACTGCGTCTTCGGAGAAGTCCGGTTGATTTCATCCGCCAAAATAATATTCCCCATGAGCGGACCAGGACGATATTCGAATTCTCTCGTTTTTTGGTTATACATCGAAATACCGGTCAAATCGGATGGCAACATGTCAGGTGTGAATTGAATGCGTTTAAACTCTAAGTCGATCGCTCGGCTAAACGTACGAACGAGCATCGTCTTTCCGACACCTGGTACATCTTCTAAAAGGACATGTCCCCCTGCTAGCAACGCAGTTAAGCTTTTAGCGATGACTTCTTCTTTTCCGACAATCACGGTTTCAATGGCAGTAATAATCGATTGGACAGTTGGACGGTACATGACGGACTCCCCTTTTTTCTCTAATCTAGGATGACTTAAAGTTAGAATGTTCTGACTTTATTGTGACATAAGCAAGGTTCGGAATGAAAGAAATACCGTACGCAAATACGCTTCCTACTTCTTTACCCAAAAAACGTGTCCGTTCTTTAGAAAAAACGGACACGTTTATCAATTATTCCGGACGTTTCAAATCGAAAATTTCACCGAGTGTCGCATAACCATTCCCCGCCATTCGACTGACCGGAGCCAGTTGTTTTGCATCGATACGTCCATGTTTATATAAATCACGGTCGATATGAAAACGGACAATTCGTGCAATCAACAAATCCGCAGTCGTCTGTCCGTCATATTCAATCGGGAGGTGGTGATGTAATACGCACTCAAATCGGATTTTTGCTTCCTTGATCCCAGGTGTCGAAACAACTTCGCTTTGTTGAATCGTGAAGTTCGTGCGAGACAGTTCACTCTCATCGGCTGCAAGGTTTGCAGCCGTCTCATTCACATGGGCGACATTCGTTTCATCTACGATATGAATCACCAATTCATTCGTGCGCAGCGCGTTTCGTGCTGTATCCTTCATCACTCCATCCTTTCGTTGGACAGAGACCGACACGAGCGGAGGAACGGAAGAAACCACGTTGAAATAACTAAATGGAGCCGCGTTGATCACATCCTCATGTCGTGTTGTGACAAAGGCAATCGGTCTCGGCACAATGCTGCCAATCAAAAACTTATACGTGTCGATTTCAGTCAAAGCAGACGGTTCAATCGATAACATTCACTCACACTCCTCATTCTTTTTTATCTTAAATTCAAGATAATAGTTTATGTGAATGATGTCAATGGTGAGAAAGTAGACATGTGTATCTTTTAATCATTTTGGGTAAATGCGTGTATGTGAAAGCAACATAGACAATAGACACATCGCATAAGCAAATTAGTTTCATTTTCCTTTTCCCGTTTCGTAGAATGCAGGGCAAGGAAAGGATGACCCCCGTTTTTATGTTCAAGGAAGGAAGTAAAACGAATGATCAGCAAGTGGATTGAACAACTCAACAGTCGTCAAATACTCAGTATTTTATATAGCGTATGTGGATTTAGTATCATTTTGACCGCGATTGGCGCTTGGTTTGTGCGAGATGGGGATGTCTCTACTCTCGAACTCACAGCCCTTCGATGGATTTGGATAATCGGGTTAGTTATGTTCATTAGTGCCATCTTACTCATCGGGCGTCCGCTCATCAAACGGATGACTGAACAAAACCATAGATTGAAGACCAAGAAAGCAAAGCTCGAGAGTGTACTAAACGAATTCAAGATAAATCAAATGAACCTTCAATATCGTAATGAATTAATCGGAGTATTGGCCTCAAAAGAATCGCTATTTGATTATTCATCTGTCATCGAAAAAATCGTGTTACTCACAAAATCCGAGTTTGGTGCGCTCCTACTCGCCAAAGACGGAGAAATTACGTCTGTCGTACCAAAAGAAATGACCGAAGAACAACAAGAAAGTCTCAAAAAAGATTCACTTTTACTCAAACGCGTCATGATTTCAAAGTTACCCGCCGCAACGTCGAAACAGGTCGTTGATGCGTTACACACGTATCCGTATTATATTTATGAATCAGTTATCCCGATCATAGACCCGTCCGAGAATAGTCTGATTGGTTGCCTCTATTTGGCACGGTATGATGAACAGTATGATGCAAGTGAAAAGTCCGAACTAAACGCGTTCGCAAGCCAGCTCGCCATCTCACTTCTTCGGATGCAACTCTATCTTCAGATGCAACAGGATCGGAAAGAAACAGCCCAACTGATTAATTCGGTGCGTGAAGCTATTCTATATGTAAACTATGAAGATGACACTGTCGTCGGAAATCGTGCCTTCATCCGCATGTTTGATGATCTTCACTTTGACTATAAAGGGTACGAAGAGTTGTCCGCCATCAACATCGATATCGAGCAATTAGCAAAACGCGTCGACCAACATGAGCAATTCGTTCGGTACTTCGAGCGAGTCTTCTCCCAAGACCCACCTGAAGACGGGCTCACGATTTCGATTGATCAAGGTGATTGCTTTATCCAACTCTATGCCGAAAGTATTTATCGTGATCGTCGACTCCGTGGGACAATGCTCGTCCTACGTGACGTTACCGCCGAGACTGAGGTTGACCGGATGAAATCTGAACTCGTAACGACTGTGTCGCACGAATTAAGAACGCCCCTTTCATCGATTTATGGGTTTACCGAACTCATGTTGTCGCGCGACTTGAATGAAAGCCGTCGAGAACTGTATTTGCATACGATCCATGATGAGGCGAAGAGACTCTCATATCTCGTCAGCGATTTCTTAGACTTGCAGAAGATGGAATCCGGAAAACAGACGTTTGAATGGGAGCCGGTCGACCTATATGAACTCGTGTCAAATAGCGTCGCATTTTATCAAGAAACAACGGACCTTCATGAGCTATTCATCGACGTTGATATCGAACAAAATTTCGTCATCGATGCCGACTTAGAAAGTATGCGACAGCTGTTCGGCAACCTGTTAAGTAACGCCATCAAATATTCACCGGACGGCGGGAATATTCTTGTATCACTCGAGCGCATAGATGAAGAGGTTGTGATCAAAGTAAAAGACCATGGAATGGGCATACCGACTGCCTCTCTTCCTCATCTCTTCGGAAAATTTTATCGCGTTGACAACTCGGATCGACGCAAAATCGGGGGGACCGGGCTCGGGCTCGCTATCTGTAAAGAGATTGCTAAAGCTCATGACGGACAACTCCATGTCGAATCAGTTTATGGGGAAGGAAGTACTTTCATCTGTGAACTTCCCGCATCGAAAGAACATATCATGCAATAACACGGTCTTCTTAACCGTGTTATTTTTGACTCATTTTTTCCTAATTCGGAAGGATTCTTTTTACAAAATATAGAAAGGAAAGAAACCGATTCATTTACGTGGATGTGGAATACCCTATCCATTTATTTTTACACGTTTTAAGCTGAAAACAAGATATACTGATTATAAAGAAATTGCTAGGATCGGAGGTCCTGCCATTGAATCATCGTGACCCACCTTTTTCAGAAATTGGAGATTTGAAACAATGGGGACGTTTTGAAGTCGAAGTGCCTCATACAGGCGAACAAGCGAAGTATCAAATCGCTACGGCTTTGGTTCGAAAGCATATTCCTTTGCGGATTGGTGGATTTTATATCATTGCGAGCGAAGAGCAAATTTTGCATAGTGGCTCACATGACGGAAATCTCCAGAAGCACTTGATTCATTTATTACAGCAAGTCCTTAACGGTCATATCGAAGACGAACGCCTCGCTCAGGAGCAGGTCTGGACTGTGCACTATTTTACGACACCATAAGACGTCTGACTAAAGAAGCTTAAAGGTCATAAAAAATGACGCTCCAAAAGGGCGTCATTCTGCTTGTGACATGATTGAAATCACTTTTTCATAGTAGTCTGTTGCTAGTTTGTATTTTCCTGAAGCTTTTAATTCTTGAGCTAACCATAAAGCATATTTTTTAGCATACATATACTCATCATGCTCTTCAAAATAAATAACTGCGCTTTTTAGACTCTTCATCACGCTTTGACGATTCTTTTCTTTGAAATGGTTCCAGTAGATATCAAAGTGCTGATTAAACTCTTCAATCGACTCGTGTTGTTGCATCAATTCGTGTCCAGTCTCTAACCAATCAAGGACACCCTTTTCATTTTTCTGTTTTGCATTTACCTCTACCAATGATAAAACACTGAATAATTTGCTTCTAATATCCACTTTATATTCAAAGCTTTCCATAAAGTACGTAAGTGCCTTATCTTGTTCACCTAACAACGAATAGATTTCTCCTATGTTGTTATAAAGCATGCCGTAATAATTTCTTAGATCAGTCGCATTCGCAACCTTTAGTGCCTTTTGATTGTAGGAAAGTGCATCTGCATATCGTTTTCGACGTTTATAAGTCAATCCAATTATCATGTGACACTCAATCATTCTTTCTAAACAAAAATTCTCTTGAAAATACCTTAACGAAGACTGAAGATTTTCAAGCGCTTGTATATTGTCTGTGAAACGGTAATATAAAGCACCCGTTACATAACGAATATCCGCTGTCTCCCAATCAGGAATTCCTGAATGGGGTAACTTTTCAGTCACTTCTTCTATTAATTTATATGAAAGTTCTTTTTCATTCTCCTGAAAGTACTGAAGCGCTTTCAACATGTTATACCGAATGCGATCGTCAGTGGATAGTTGATCTTCAATCCAGCCTACTTCTGTGAGGTACTTTGGGTCGCCTCCTGGCATCACGCCAAGACGAGCCAATGTGATCATAAGCGTAGTGTAAACTGATTTTGACTGTTTGACCGCTGGATGGTTCATATATTTTCTAACTTTCTCCTGCTCATCACCATTTTTCCGCGTCAAAATCGCTTCTTTCAAAATATCTCTAATTTCTTTAATTACTTTCTCTGCTTGATACCTAAAGTCATGATACAGGGGTACTTCAATTTCAAGTCGCTCAAACAACAGTTCAAGAACTTCCTCACTAGCAGATGTTTGATTGTTTTCAATTTTACTTAAGTACGAAATCGAACAAATCCCCCTGGCTAAGACTGATTGTTTCATATTTTGCCGCAAGCGCTCTACTCTAATTAAATTCCCATAATTGTATTCCATTATTAGTAGTAGCCCCTTTGCCCTATTTTCTGAATTTCTTTTAATATTTCTTCATAATTATATACTTTCAGGAAATTTAGCCTATAATTCTTATTTTAATTCATCTTTTTACAAGAAACTTTCCCAACTTAAACATGTCCATTACCATAAAAAAACATGATAAGATTTAACTAGTCAACAAGCAATGATTTGGGCTTTAGTTCTATTATTTAGAAAACAATGAACATTTCGTAGGAGGTAGATGGTGCAAATGGGGAAGCTTAGCTTTTTACTTGCTGAAGATTATATTAAACCAAAAATCTACTTTAAATCGAAATTTTCTACACCGTCTACAATCGTAGACCATTCATATTCAAAAGAAGATTTAAATCATTTCGAAGGATTAGAGAATTTGACAGAGTTATTATCTTCTAATAAGGGTTTCATTGTAAGTGCATTTCAAATCGACTACTACCAGCGTCTCCCCAAATTAATTTCAAAGACGTTGAAAGTAAATCGCTCTTTCAAAAAACTTTATATTTTGGGTCCGGAATTATCCTTATCAATTTTGAAAAGAAGCACTAAGACTGCTTATGAAGCACAACTTCAAGATTACGAGTTTATCAACATTGAACAGGACTCAACTTCATTATCTAAAAAATGTGAAACGCTATTGAGCGAAGGTCACATTTTGTACATTCTTCCTGAGGCATCCGTGTGCTGGCAACCTAATTCATTAGAGCAACTGCAGAAAGTTTGTACTCCACTTTGTAGTACTTTATTAAGTCAAACTATGAAAGTACCGATCTTGGCTACTTTAGCGAAGAATGACTCTAATAAAGTCACCATCTATGAGCCAAGTTTACCTGAAACCTATTCAGGAGACTTATTCAATTCAGTTAAAGAACAGTCTGAGGATATCTATAAGCTTTTGAAATCCTCAGATGACTTGTAACTCATTTTATTTTCGTTGGTATTAAGAATTTTCTATATAAATCATTATACAACGGAGGAATTAAACATGAAAAAGTTAGCTGGATTTTTCTTTATCGCAACTGCAGTTATTTTACTCGGAAGTTCTTTTAAACCATTTGCAGAAGAAAGACCACGCATTGTTAAAATCGAAGAACCGATTATTATTAATGCTGAGGAAAGACCACGCATTGTTCAAGTTGAAATTCCAGAAAAAATCAATAATGAGAGCATGCCACGCATCGTATAATCATATTTTTCAAAGACGCCTCGTGCGTCTTTTTTATTTTAAGAAAAAGGTAAATTAATTATATATTCCTCTCCATTTTTTACTTTTTACTTATATAATAAACAAAGACAACTCAGATGTACTCTCATATGCCGTCATTGTCGCTAGTTTATTGAATAGAGGAGTTTGAACATTGAATGGATTAAAATCATCATGGAGCTTAAAGCTATTATTAAGTTCTTCACTTGCACTAACCGGGGCAGTCATCGCCCCATTCCAACTCGATTCTTCTGGAATCAAATCGACTGTCGCCGAGGCCGCCTCGACTTACACCACAACTGCCAACTTAAATCTTCGTTTAAGTGCTGCAACGTGGAGCCCTGTTCTTTTAACAATTCCGTCCGGTTCGAGTGTCACTTACATCAGTACATACGGTTCGTGGTATAAAGTCAGTTATGGAGGCAAAACAGGTTATGTTTCTTCTCAATACGTTACGGTATCCAATACTGCTTCTTATTATAAGACGACAGATCGATTAAACATGCGCCTCACCGCTGCCTCTTGGAGCGATGTCGTCACCGTGATCCCGGCTGACGCAACCGTTAAATATGTCAGTCGCTACGGTTCGTGGTATAAAGTAACGTTTAATGGCAAAATCGGTTACGTCGCCTCTGCTTACTTAACACCTACAAGTGCTCCTATTCCGCCGTCGGACTATTATAAAACGACAGCTAATTTGAACATGCGCCTCACCGCTGCTTCTTGGAGTGACGTCGTTACCACGATCCCATCTGGCGCAACCGTCAAATACGTCAGCCGCTATGGTTCTTGGTATAAAGTGACGTTCAATGGCAAAACCGGATACGTTGCCTCTGACTATTTAACGACGACAACAACTCCGGTGACACCCTCTTCATATTACGAAACAACAGTGAATTTGAATATGCGACTTAGCGCAGCTTCTTGGAGCGATGTCTTGACCGTAATTCCTGCCGGATCGGTCGTCAAATACGTGAGTCGATACGACTCGTGGTATAAAGTGACGTATAACGGTAAAACGGGCTATGTGGCATCCGAGTATCTAAAACCGACGACTGTCACGACACCAACCGATACAGATGGAACCGGAAAAACCGTTGTCATCGATGCAGGACATGGTGGAAATGACCCCGGAGCCGTTTACGGATCCGTTTATGAAAAAGTGATTGCACTTGATATCGCAAAACGCCTTGCGGGCGTCTTGTCGAGCACATATGACTACAACGTCAAATTCACACGTTCAACTGATACGTATCTCTCACTGGAGCAACGTGTGTCACTAAATAAGTCCTATAAAGGGGACATCTTTGTCAGTCTTCATGCGAATTCTTCTGTTTACAACACGGCCCACGGGCACGAAGTACTCGTACCGACGTCAGACAGTTATACGACCAATCCTTACATCTCAGCGAGTCGTAGCCTAGGGTCCTCTATCAACAAAGAGATTGCATCGCGTATCTCCACAATCCAAAACCGCGGAGTCAAGTATCAGAACGTTTACGTGGTCGGACGAAATGTTTCGCCTTCTACCCTTGTGGAATACGGATTTATCAGTAACTCAAGCGACCGTTCTTATTTGACGAATACGACGTATCGTCAACGGATGGCCGAAGCGACCGCATCCGGCATTCATCAATTTATGCGTTCGTACTACTAAAAAGAGAACTTAGCCCGAGCGCTAAGTTCTCTTTTTGATGTCCACTCGCCAAATCATGTGTGATGCGTCCGGTCCCCAATAATGTTCGAGAATGAGAGAGGGTGCGCCTAATCGTTTTTGCCAATACGCTTGCGCGCTCGGAAAACCCGCATCTAAATAAAAGACGTGTTGCTTTCTAGCGAGGATCTCTCGTTTCATCGTTTCTAGCAAAAATTGCCCGACGCCAAGTCGCTGCATATGCGGTGATATATAGACACTACCTAGTTCAATGGCATCGCGCTCGACCTCGAGATGTCCCGAAATGATATCGTTGGGTGGCAATAATGCTCCTACGCCCACAATCACACCATCTTGATCGACAACATACAGTTGCACGAAATCGTCATCAAAGTGATCTTGAATGGTCGTATTCAGACGCGCCACTTCTTCATCAAGCAAATCGGCATCTTCAAAACGCTCTCGTCGCATCAAATCACTCAAACTATCCATCAATAAGCGTTGCAAGGGCTTTACGTCTGATTGTTCGAGTGCGCGGAGTTTCAAGACGTCCACTTCCTTTTCTATTTTTGTTCTACTCTTTACCCTCGCGAATCCGATGCGTAACACTCGGGTAAGTTGGAATCATTTCTTCGAGCGGTTCATAATTCAATTTTCCGTACGTTTTCCAAATGACTAAAATCACAACGGTCCATAATGTAATTGTCAAATGAATAAATCCAATTGGATAGCCATCTTCCACATCGAACCCGACCATGATGAGCATAACGTTAAACATCGTATGCATAAGAAAGGCAGACCACAGATTGCGTGACGAACCATTGTATACCCACGTGATGAGAATCGTGTAGGCGATCACGGCTAATCCATATGCCCAAAATGACAAGTTCATCTGCCCAGTTCCAGCCATGAAGAAAAGAGGGGTGTGCCAAAGCGTCCAAATGACTCCTAGTGTCAGACTGGCCAAAAGCGGAGACAGCCTTGACTGCAACGCGTCAAGCAAATAGCCGCGCCATCCATACTCTTCCTGCAGTGTCCCACCTAGAAACAACATATATAGAAAATAAGGGACAATCCACCACGGTTCGCGAACGATTAACGCACCGCTTCGGTCCGTCCACCAATAGGCAACGAGAAATAAAAACGGCACTAATAAAAGTGGAATCATATACGTTTTCCAACTCATCTTGAACTGGATACTATTTCGAAGGAGATGCTTCACCCCCGCCCCACCACGAAGTCGATACATCGTGAGAAAGCCTGAAATACTCGGCCCGAATGCTCCTAAGATGACGATGAACGTAATCGGTAAATCCGTCCACCAATACAGTGTCGTCCATATAACCCATGAATAGCCGAATGCGATGAACAAGAAAAAGTTGATATATTTATTTTTATACATAGTCGGCCCCCCTTCAGCAACTTAATACCCGTTATTTAATTTAAATAATTTTATATGTAATCTGTGTTGTTCCGCATATAATGAAGTGAACATACAATAAATAATCCTACGAGGTATCGATATTATGGAACAAATCAGCACTCAGACAATGAGTCATAATGGTTTTTTGATGTTTCTCGCCTTCATTATTGCCAGTGTTTCTGCCTTTATGGCACTCGAATTGGCGAAACGAGTCACAGGAGAATCTACCTCGTCCCATCGCGTTTGGCTTTTATTTGGCGGCACTACCTTAGGTCTCGGGATCTGGTCCATACATTTTGTGGCCATGCTTGGGCATGCTTCTCTACACGATAGCACGTATTCCACCTGGGTCATTATCGGGTCGATGGTTCCGGCGATTGCCGGGTGCATTCTGTCGTTCGGCTTGGTTTCCCGCAACAAGACATGGATGACACTACTGCAGTCATCCGGTCTGATGGGATTCGGGATTGTCAGCATGCATTACATCGGAATGGCTGCCATACAAGGCGTTCAATTGGATCTCGATCCCTCATGGGTTTTATTATCCATCGGAATTGCATGGAGCGCTTCCTACCTCTCCCTGTGGGTAGGTTTCTTTTCTTCATACTCCACAAAGCGCACGCCCTTTTCTGTGAAGCTAATGTTCTCACTCATGATGGGAACAGCCATTTTCAGTATGCATATCGCCGGGATGAGGGCAACAATCATTACCCCCGATGCTTCACCTGTGAGTCGGATCCCGATTGACCCCACTTTGCTAGCGTGGCTCGTCACAAGCATCGTGTTTCTCTTATTCGGGACATATTTTATTGCTTATACGTTAGACCGACAAATTCAAAAGCGTGACCTTTTTCAAAAAACGATTTTAGAGTCGACGACGGATGCCGTAGTAACGACGACGAGTGACGGTGAAATCCGCTATCAAAATCAAGCGTTCGCTCACTTATTCGAAGGATGCGCCCCTGAACCCTTTTTTCAGGATTACCATCCTCTATTATCGGCTCAACAACATTTTTATCAGCCGGTACAAATTGAGACGAATCACCGCACGTTAGAAGTGACGTCTTACCCACTTCAAGATGGTACGAACAATCAAGTACTTTGGTTTATACGCGATGTGACCAAAACGGTCGCTTCACAGCGCATGATTGAACATATGGCGTTCCATGATTCGTTGACCGATTTACCGAATCGCTACAAACTCGACTCGCTCCTTCAGGAGAGTATCTTACAAGAGCGTTCGGTCTCCTGCTTATACATCGACGTCAACCGCTGGCGTTTTTTGAGTGACATTCTCGGTCATCATGGAGCTGAAGAATTAATCCTTCAAGTCGCCAATCGTCTGAAACATACGATTCACCCGGATGATGTACTGACGCGAATCGGGCCATCCGAATTTATCATATTGCTATTCGCGCAACGAAGCTCACTCGCTCATCAAAAAGCAGAAAAGTGTATAAAGGCGATCTCATCTACTTTTGACGTAGATGGCACGACACTTGAATTGACGATGAGTGCGGGAATCAGTCATTTCCCTAAGCATAGTGCTTCTTCCGAAGAACTCATTCAATTTGCTCGTCTTGCCGCTGATGAATCCAGACAAGATGGAGAGAATAACATCAAATTATTCGAAGAATCATCGCGCCCTCAAATCTTACGCAATATCGAGATGGAAAAAGCGCTTGTCACCGCACTAACTAAAGACGAACTAACACTCGTGTATCAACCGAAAATTGATTTGAAGCGGAATCGATTGGAAGGTGTGGAAGCGTTACTCCGATGGCAACATCCACAAATCGGGACGATTTCGCCATCTGACTTCATTCCGATTGCAGAAAACACGGGGTTAATTCATTCAATTGGCCATTGGGTGATTCGAGAAAGCTGTCGCACTTGGGTGCGTTGGCAGCGAACTGGAATACGTCCCTTTACGTTATCCCTTAACGTCTCCCCGCTCCAATTTGCGCGCGAAGACTTTGTTGATACGCTACAATCCATTCTATTAGAAACAGGGATGGACCCGATGTACCTCGAATTGGAAGTGACCGAGTCCTCGATGCTGTCATATGAGGCCTCGACCCGTGAAAAACTGACGCAGTTGCATCAGCTCGGGATCCTCATTTCTCTCGATGATTTCGGGACCGGTTATTCTTCGTTCAGTCAACTTCGGGAACTTCCCGTGCAAGTGCTGAAAATCGATCGGTCGTTCATCGTGAACCTGTTCACCGACCGCAATCAAGAGGCCATCGTCCGCTCGATGATTCAACTCGGTCACAACCTTGGCATGAAAGTTCTCATGGAAGGTGTGGAAACATCCGCTCAACTCGAATGGTTACTCAAGGAATCCTGTGACTATGTACAAGGCTACTACTTCAGTCGTCCGTTGTCTGAGACAGACGTTCCGTTTCATGTAAAAGAGACGACCACCTATCTCGAGTTCGGCAAACACTAAAAACCGCTTCTGTCAAATTGACAGAAGCGATTTTTGATTAAGACACGCGTTCTTTTTCTTCTTCCCGAATCAAATGATATTGATCGAGAATCAACTGGGTCAACGTGTCCCCTTCATGAAGATGAAGGTATTTTTCAATCGTTGACGAGATGCCGTGTTCTTCGATCGACAAGTTCAGCTCCGACGATTCCGAATCCTCCGGGTTGTAGTAATGAAGGGCTGCTGCAATCCCGTAAGCGAGTTCGTTCGGCTCGATGCCGTTATCCATTAATTCACGTGCCGGCTTGACAAGACGATCGCTCGGTCCAAGTTTACGAATCGGCGAACGGGCCACCCGTGACACTTCATCCTTCAATTTCGGGTTTTCAAAACGCTTGATAATCTTTTGAATATATTGGCTATGCTCTTTCGCCTCGAACCCGTATTTCTCAAGCAATAACCAGCCTGTCTCATACAAAGCACCTTGAACGACTTGACGGACGCGACGATCTTGTAGCGCCTCGTCAATCGTTGCCTTCCCGAACAACGAGCCGATGTAAGAGGCGATAGCGTGTCCCGTATTGACCGTGAATAATTTCCGTTCGATATACGGTCCGATTTCCTCGACCCATGTCACACCTTGAATCGGTGGTTGTTCGTTGAGCCCTTGTGTCTCGATGACCCATTCATGGAACGTCTCCACTTCCACGTAAAGCGGATCCTCATGCTGTTGAAGGGGAACGATGCGGTCGACAGCCGCGTTCGGGAAGAAGACATTCGCTTCCCCGACACCGCCACATGCCTCTACTTCTTGACGGAGAATGGCACTACCGCCAATCATGTTCTCACATGCGATGACATAGACCGGTGCATCCTCGACTTCACGAGCACGAAGTCCTTCACTGATCAATGGTGCCACTTTTGAGAGGAGTGACGGTCCGACAGCCGTCGTCACGAGATCCGCTTCTGCGATCAAAGCCGCGACACGAGCCGGTTCTTTCAAACTGTTGACACCGCGAACCCGGTCGACGACGATACGCTCGACGCCATCTTCTGCGAATCCGACCTCATATTGACGTTTTGCTTCAAGCGCTTCGATGACCGTATCATTGATGTCGACAAACGTTACGTCATAACCACTTTGATTGAGCAATAATCCGATAAATCCTCGTCCGATGTTCCCTGCCCCAAAATGAACAGCTTTCATTTACGCCACCTCTTCCATAAAGAGCGCCAAGATTTCTTCTTTCGTTTTCGCCTGAACAAGACGCTCCACATTTCTTTCGTCCGAGCAGAGAATCGCGATTTGCGAAAGGAGCTCTAAATGTTCATCATTCACACCTGCAATTCCGATGACGAGTTTGGCCGTTTGACCTCCAAAGTCGACACCGTCCGGTACTTGCAGGAACGAAATTCCCGTCTTCTGAACCGCTGATTTCGCTGCTTCTGTACCGTGTGGAATGGCGACGTGATTTCCGATATAGACGCTCGCGATCGCTTGACGTTCATGCATCGCTTCTACATACTCCGGCGTCACACAGCCGGCGTCTTGTAGGATGGCTCCGGCTGCTGTGACCGCTTCCTCTGTCGTTGCGAATGTTTGGTTAAGTCGAATCATCTCTGTTTGAATGAATGGCATTTTGATTTCCTCCTAATGGCTAAACCGTATCTCTATCTGTTCTGAGTTCAAGAAATTTTGCTGCGTTCCGCTTTAATTTCTTCTACCAATTGGTCGTAGTAATCGGCGTTCAAGAAGTTCGTGACCGAACGATGAATCGCATTCGGTGCTTGCGCTTCCGCACGCTCCGTCAAATCTTCGTATGTGATGACGAACTGGGCATCTTTCGGCAAGTTGCTGATCGATGTGTTCGTCACTTTGATCGGCAAGTTCGCTTTGTTCACCTTGTTCCGGAGAACCGAGGCCCCCATCGCACTTGATCCCATCCCAGCGTCACAAGCGAAGATGATATGGTCGACTTTATCAAGACGATCTGTCACGAGAGCAGATGCGTAAGATTGCTTGCCTTTCATCGCACTCACGTTTTGTGTCGCTTCTTCGAGTGATACTTCCTCTGCTGCGCTCGATTTCAAGATGACGCTCGCCACAGCGAATGTGACCGCTGCCGATAAGAGAATCCCTGCCACGAGTCCGACGTACGAACCGCGTGACGCCATCGCAAGAATCGCGAAGATACTACCTGGTGAAGCCGGTGCGACGAGACCGACATCAAAGAGTACGAACGTGAAGATTCCTGTTGCGCCCCCTGCGATCATCGCAAGGATCAAAACCGGCTTCATCAATACGTATGGGAAGTAAATCTCGTGAATCCCACCAAGGAAGTGAATGATGGCTGCCCCCGGTGCCGTACGTTTCGCTGCACCTTTGGCGAAGAACATATAGGCGAGAAGTAATCCAAGACCCGGTCCTGGGTTAGCTTCAAGTAAGAAGAGAACTGATTTTCCAGCGTCTGCGACTTGATCGACACCGAGCGGGCTCAAGATTCCGTGGTTGATGGCGTTGTTCAAGAAGAGCACTTTTGCTGGTTCGATGAACAGACTCGCAACCGGAAGCAATTTCGCGCCGACGATCCAGTCAACACCTGCCGCCATCACTTTATCAAGGGCGCTCATAATCGGACCGAAGATTTCAAATCCTCCAAGCATGAGGAGTCCACCGATGATTCCAACTGAGAAGTTGTTGACGAGCATTTCAAATCCTGCTTTAACTTTGCCTTCAAGGGCACGGTCGACTTGGCGGATGACATAACCACCGAGTGGACCCATGATCATCGCACCGAGGAACATCGGAATGTCGGTACCGACGATGACCCCCATCGTGGCGAGTGCCCCGACGACACCACCTCGGACATCGTGAAGTAATTTACCACCTGTGAAACCGATGAGTAATGGTAAGAGATACGTGATCGTTGGACCAACGAGTTCTGCTAAGTTTTCGTTTGGCCACCATCCTGTTGGAATGAAGAGTGCTGTGATAATCCCCCAGGCAATGAAGGCGCCAATGTTCGGCATGACCATCCCACTGAGGAAACTACCGAACCGTTGTACTTTGACTCGGACCCCGCCCGAGCTTGCTTGCGTATTCGCCATGTATAAAACCTCCAGTCGTTTAAATGTGAAAGGTTGAATGTGTAGTGTAGCTAACCGGTTTGTGCTCTACACCTGTATTGTATGCCTGGAGTAAGCGCTTTCTCAATTCAATCCAGTTCACACTTTGGCAACATTTTGTGCCAAACAAAAAAATGACCATGGTTCGGTCATTTTTCGTACAATGTCTCATGAATCATTTTCTTCATGCATTCGTGCAGGAGCAAACGGAGGTCCTCTTTTGTCCCCGTGCTGTATAGCCGCATATGCTCCTCACTCTCAATGAGCGACCCGCTGATCGCACTTAGGAAGTGAAGCTCGACGTCACGTGCTTCTTCCGGTGCAAGCAAGACAAGAAGACGTGTCACCGGTTCGGTCGACTGATCCATCATAAGGAGCGGAATCGAGGTCGTTAAATCAAACGCAAACACACTCGCCTTCTCAATCGAGGCATGTCGTCCGTGGAATAACGCCAGTTTCGTACCCGGCACCCCAAGGCCCGCGACCTCATGACGACGAAGCAGTTGGGCAGAGAGCTGAATTCCGCTTTGGACAAGATCCCGTTCCTCAAGATGTGTTCCGATATCGACCAAGATGTCCTCTAAACGGTCCGTATTGTTGAGTGTGACCAAATCAAACTGATCATCCATCCGCTCGAACGTCTCTAAAAGTTCGCCAAGTTCGGCAAAATCGAGCATCGTCGATCTCGGCTTTGAAGTAACCGTTTGGAATGATTGCGGTAACGACAACAAGAGATGACGGACGCGCTGTACTTCTTCACTCGTCAACAACGGATTGACGATTAATGTAGGTACCGAGAGTGGTGGTAATGGCACCGTCGACAAGATGACATCATATTCCTCAAGTCGGTGCTGCTCTAATCCGAAAAGAGACGAGTTGACGACGTCTTGCATCTCTGGAAACTCTTGACGCACGCGGTTGACGAGCATCTTCGACGAACCGAGTCCGGCCGAGCAGACGACGAGTGCCCGATACTCACGACGCCGCACCGGTTTGACGAGTGCTGCCGCGAAGTGCATCGCCCAAAATACCGTCTCTTCCTCGGAGAACGTATTTGTCCCAAAGACGATGTCGGCACCCTGTTGAATGGCCGAACGGAGTCCCGGATAGTCGCGGTCGATATGAGGCTTGACCGTCCCCGTCTCCGGTAGCGCTTGCGTATTCATACTCGACAAGATATGCGCGAGCAGTCCTCGTTCGAGAGCCACGTCATCCGTAAACGTGAACCCGTAAATGAGTGAGACGTGGTGAATCAGTTTATGCACCCGAATCTGCATGATCCACCGCTCTTCTTCGTCTTCTTTCATTTGATCTTTAATTGAGCGCAGACGGTTCGCCTCTTCCGCGAACCAGACGCGTTCCGCCATCGAGTAGGTGATCCCGAGTGCCTCTTCCATATCGGTGGCGACTTTCAGATAGTCCTCGGACCGTCCTTTCGTATACATCTCTAAAAAGAATCCAGAAGCTAACCGTTCCTGTTGCACGCCGTAAGCGAACGTGACCCGCATGATGGTACGGTCATCCATTCGCTCAAACGCGCGAGACTTTAAATAATCATAGCCGTCCCGAAGACCTTCAAGAATCTCCTCACATGGAACGGTCTTCAAAAAAGCAGGAATGTAGTCGTCTTCTCCGCGGACGAAGCGGTAAAATGCGAGCGTGTCCCAATGGGCAAGCAGAGCGTTGATGAGTAGCTTACGCTTCTCTGACTCATAGCCGAGCACTCTAGCCCCGACTCCTTTTTTCCGTTCAACTTCTAAATGGTACTCTTCGAACCATCGATCCAATTTCTCCAAGTCTTGCGTCAACGTACTCGGCGAGACGTGCATCTGCTTGGCGACTGCCTGTAATTTGAGTGTATCGTTCTCAAACAAGAGACGCCAAGCCAGTTCAAATAAGCGGTCCTCGCTCGTCGGAATCGCTTCTGCAGATAAGATCAGGTCTTCTCGTAACTGTTGTTTCGCAGCTGGCTTGCCGACCAGGCTCAGTCCATGACCACGTTGCCAAGCGAGTTCGAGTTCGAACTCTTTTAAGATGCCTTCAAGTAATTGTCGTTCTCGTTGAACCGTGCGCTCAGACAAATTCACCGCCTGCGCGATTTCGGCGAGCGGTGTCGATGTCTCAGTTGCCAATAAGTGTAGTAAAATCGACCGTTCTCTCGCGGTCCACTCATGTCTCATGCTCATCCATCCATTCTTCGACAAGTAGTCGGTATTCCTCGAGCGACAGGAGTTGTTGGACCGACCGGACACGTGCGGTCGGATGGGTGACCGAGGTCGCCCCTTCCTGATAGAGAATCAAATCCACCTCATTCGGGATGTTTTGAATCGTTCCGTGCGTAATCGTACAAGACAAGCGTCCCTCGCTCGCCTGTGCGAATAACTTCGCTGCCATCGCACTCGTTACAAACCCACTATGGCAAGCAATGTATACGTTCATGTCAGCCCTTCTTTCGTCGCATATCTTTATCTAATCATAAGTTGGAACCGCTTACTTCTCCTACTATTTTGCTTGTTGGCAAAGATATCGGCAAGGAGTAAAAAGCACCTCTCACAAGGAAAGGTGCCTTACGCTATAACCAGTTTATTCCACCGTCACCGACTTCGCCAAGTTACGTGGCTTATCGACGTCACAACCACGGGCGAGCGCCGCATAATATGCCATCAACTGAACCGGTAAGACGTTGATGAGCGGTGCCAAGAGTGGCTCGACGTGCGGCAAGATGAAGTCATCATTCTCATGTTCGACGCCTTGCATCGAAATGATACAGGTATTCGCGCCACGGGCGACGACTTCTTTGACATTCCCGCGAATGTTCAAGTTCGTCTTCGGTTGTGAGATGAGCGCGATGACCGGTGTCCCGTCTTCAATCAAGGCGATCGATCCGTGCTTCAGTTCCCCACCTGGGTACCCTTCCGCTTGGATATACGAAATCTCTTTTACTTTGAGCGCCCCTTCGAGACAGACGGACGCGTCAAGCCCACGACCGATGAAGAACGTGTTCGGTGTCGTTTTCAAGTAACGCTCCGCAAGGTCCTCGAACAACTCTTTTTGCGCCATGATCGAGTCCATAATGGTCGCGACACGGGCGAGTTCCGGCATGAGGTCGAACGGTAGTTCTTTCCCTGTCGCACGGGCGATGTCGTATGCAAGAATCGCGAGGACGGCGATCTGCGCCGTGTATGCTTTCGTCGATGCGACCGCAATCTCTGGTCCTGCATGGAGGAGCATCGTCTCGTTCGCTTCGCGTGAGAGCGTCGATCCCGGTACATTCGTCATAGTGAGCGCTTTGTATCCGCGTTTCTTCACTTCGACGAGGACGGCACGGCTGTCCGCCGTCTCACCGGATTGTGATAAGAAGACGAACAACGGACGTTCACTTAAGAGCGGCATGTTGTAGCCGAATTCAGAAGAAACGTGCACTTCTGTCGGAATGCCGGCGATGCGTTCTAAAATGTCTTTTCCGACGAGTCCCGCGTTATAGCTCGTCCCACATGCGACGATATAGATCCGGTCCGCTTCTGACACGAGTTCACGCACGCCTTCCGTGAGTTCGATCTCGCCGTTCTCGTTCTGGTAATGCTGGATGATGTTGCGGATGACGGCCGGTTGCTCGTCCATCTCCTTCAACATGTAGTGCGCGTACGTGCCCTTCTCGATGTCTGACGCATCGATCTCGGCCGTGTATGGCGCACGTTCGAGCACTTCGCCGTCGAGCGTCTTGATCGTCGCCGACTCACGTGTGAGGATGACGATCTCACCGTCGTGGAGCTCGAGGTACTGGTCTGTCACCTGGAGCATCGCCATCGCGTCCGATGCGACGACGTTGAATGTGCCGTCACCGAGTCCGACGAGGAGTGGTGACTTGTTCTTCCCGATATAGAGGCGATTCTGGTCCTCTGAGTCGATCATCGCGATTGCGTATGAGCCGTGGAGGTCCGAAAGCGTCTTGCGGAACGCCGCCTCGACGTCACCGAGCTCGACGAAGTGCTTCTCCATGAGCTGAACGATGACTTCCGTATCCGTCTCTGAAAGGAACGGAGCGTCAAGCGTGGCTTTCAATTGCTCGTCGTTCTCGATCACGCCGTTATGCACGAGCGTGAAACGTCCTGTCGTGCTCTGATGCGGGTGGGCGTTCGGCACGCTCGGTACCCCGTGTGTCGCCCAACGCGTATGACCGATTCCAATCGTCCCTTCAGCGTCAGCCGGTACGATGTCACGGAGTGCTTGGATTCGCCCCACTTCTTTGAACGTACGAACGTCCTCGCCGACTAAGGCAATCCCTGCCGAGTCGTAGCCGCGATACTCGAGCTTTTCAAGCCCTTTCAATAAAATCTCTTTCGTTCCAACTTGTCCGATCATCCCTACGATTCCACACATAAACAAATCTCCTCTATTCTTCGATTTCTCGAAAAAGGAAACGGGCTTTTTTGAGTGATGTCATCAAGTCTCGTTTTGTCCGACCAGTCACCCGAACGTTTTATCAAGACTCTCTCAGTCGTGACACGCGACTGGAAGGCATCCGCCGAAATCTCGATCACCTTCGTCCTCGTCAACTCCGCAGAGTTCTGGCGCTTTCACTTCATATCTAGCCGTTTCTCCAGATACGCTTTCATGCTATCGAGTACACGGCGTCTTGGATAGAGAAATTGTTAAAGTAGTCGCTAAATACTTTTTTACCGTTCATGTAAAAGTCACCACTTTCACTAAAAAGCCATCAATGTATCAGGTTTTCGAGTAGGGAGAGAACGGGCATGATACAAGTAACGAGAACAGAAATGAGGGGAAACACATGGGTGGAATCTTCCTATTGATCGGCATACTGTTATCCGTCTTATCCAGATGGCTCGAATTTGAAGGGAATAGCACGTTAGGGGATGTCATGTTGTTTCCTGCGATTTTCTTTATGGCTATGGCTTTTCTCTGCAGTTTCCCTTATTTCAAGGAATGGTGGGATGACCGCTCCACCCGCAAGAAAGCACTTTTATTCGTGATGTTTGCCGCAGTCGGCATCCTATGTCTGCAAGCCGCTTTCTGGTTTGTCGTGTGGCGAGATCAATGGCTCGGGCTCCTTCTCGTCCTTCCCTTTGTTGCATGTGCAACGTTCATTGCTCGTCTATTCAAATAAAATGGGAGAGACGCTCACGCGCTCCCCCATTTCTGTTCTTCCTTTAACTCTCGTTCCGTGACATAGTTCTCATCAAGCCGAACCATATGACATTCATACAATCGATGCAACATCATAGAACTCGGGATGAGCACTGCAATCGTTACAAAGAAAGCAAGCGTCGAAATCTGCCCTGAAACTGTGAAATATAAAAGGACAATGACAAACGGATACCCAATCAAACCGGTGACTGAGTTCCAATGCGCGAGTCGTTTCGCCTCTCTCGACTTCAAATAACGCTTCTTAATCGATTCTCGGTCCCACGCGCTTTTCCATGCAGGTAACGCTGCGATTTCCGAAATCAACAATACACCCGCTAACGAAATCCAGCCCTTCTCCACAGCGAAGAAAAGCATGAGTGCGAGAGCACCGCTCATCATACTCACAGTCCATTTCCCCGATTCATCAAATGCCGTCAACTCTCTCATCTGATCACGTTTGTTCACGACGTTGCTCCTTCTCGTATTCGCGGACGTCACGAATCTCTCTTAAGTCTTGATCCGTCAAATAGTTCTCATCATAAGACTGAATGACGCGGTCAAAGCGCTTCGCCAAATATTCAATCCCGAAAAACGTAAGCTGAGAAAGGAGAAACACACGGAACGATTGTGAGCCTGTCGTTTCGCTCGTGAAGTAAAAGAGTCCGTAAATCCCAACACCCGTCAAAGCGAGCGTGTGTGCCATCATTTTGAATGATAAGAGGTTACGCGCTGTTTGATTCGTCACGAAACGTAGCCACATCCGATATTGAATAAAAATACCCGATAAGATTGCAGCGAGCACCGCATATAATGTCCCTGTAACGATGCCATCTGAGAGTGTCCAATACGAGGCATAAATCAAAAAACTGACGACGAGTCCGATCCCGATGATGCCGACACCCCATTTAGTCAAACGGTCTACTTTTAGAATCGTGTCGATTTGCGCTTTTACTTTTGGTGATGGTTCCATATGGCCCCCTCGCTTTCTAGTATCGCTTCATACGTTGGTAATCCTGACTGATGCGCATGGATTCGCTCTTCCCACTTATTCTCTCGATACGATTTAGTCAACCCCCAAAGGGCGACGATCCCACCGGTCAGGATGAAGGCATCTTCGTTTACATACATCGGGATGAACAGCACAAATAAAGAGACGGCACTAATCCAACAATCAACGAGTCGATATCGTAACACCCGTACGACGTTTTGATGTTCGGCAAAATGGCGAATGACTCGATATTCCATGAATCCTTTATAAGCAAGCCCCATGGATACGATCAACATGACGGGGATGACCCATGTCGCCTGTGTCCGTAACATCACGATGAACGAGATTAGGAATATGACGAGTACCGGCCAGCCAAAGAACCGATCAAATTGTTTGGCATGCGCTACTGTAAGTTCAACTTGACGATTCATGCGAGACCCTCCCTTCAATCACTTCCTCATACGTCGGTAATTCCGGATCGATTTGTTTAAGTTGCTTTGTGAACCACTTCTGCCGAATCGGACTTAATACTCCCCATATCCCAAAAAAGAGGCCAATCATGAGACCAAAATCTTCCGCTGTCAGCAGCGTCACCATGAGTGCCGTCAACAAAACGGCATCCACCCATTCGAACACGTATTGAAAAATGAGGATTCGATGCGCCTTCGGATGTTTTGTCATTCGCCACATGATTCGCATTTCTTTATAGCCCATCACGACGATAATCACGGAGACCGACGCCATGATGGGGATGAGCAACATTTTCTCTAATAAGAGAGCGACAATGACGGCCGTGACATACAGAATTAAGACAGGTACGGCATAATGTCGCATCCGTTGCATCCACTTTACGTCTTGCGCCACCTATATCGCCTCCTTGTCCACATGCATATACTCCGTATCTTCTCGTTCCGTTTGTATCTTCACGTTCCATGTCAATAGCATCGCGCCGCCGATGAAAACCGTGACGCCCACATATGCCATGTTTGAGGTGAACAATAATTGATGATTCAATGCGAGAAAACAGGCAACACTGTTGATCCCGTCCCGAACGAGTTGACGACGATACAATCCTTTCAATTCTAGTTGAAACCTCAGGCGCATTCGATAACGCTTCACATATAAGATGTTCAGCGGAATGAGTGTACAGGCGATATACAGCGCGCCCCATGTGAGCTCATCGGTCAATAAACTGATTGGTAACATCAGTACTACAAATGTGCCAAACAAGCCGAATATCCATTGGTCGAATAAACGTTTCCATGCTTTTTCTTTCGTTATGCGTTCATTCATCTCTTTAACCGTTGTTTCGCGGATTGATCCACCGAAGGCATGCGCTCTCCAAATTGTCTTTGGAAAGTTTGACCGAACACCATCCACAAGGTGAGAACAACAAAAATTGTCAAAGTGTCAAGTTTCATAAAAAGGAGCGTCACGGTTATTACAATAAGAATTGCAGAATCCACTAAATCATATATGAGCTCCCATTTAAGAGATTTCACTTTGATTTTTTCGCTTACATGCGTACGTTGTTTCTGATACTTGCTAACGTCTAGCCCAATCATTGCGATTCCACCAACAATGAGTGGAACTGTCAGCCCTACATTACCTTCGAAGTACGACACAGCAAGCGCCATGAGTATGAACGCAAACGAGGTATATTTTATTCGAAGTGGTGACTTCCACCATGTATCCTCTTGTACGAAGCGATTTTGATTGTTCACTTAACAAACACCCTTTCTATAAAGCATCTATCTCCCTTATACGTATAATTTCTTACTATTGTTTCACATTTTCCGAATATTCTAGCATTGAATCGTTCGACTTTTTTCAACAATTGACGAACGAAACGTATCCGCTTACAAAGGTTATCTGCTATACTGTTACCAAATTCATTCCCACAAATTTTTTTGAAAGGTGTAGAACTGTATGTCTCCGAAGTACAAGCAAGTTGCAAGTCAGATTGAAGCGGACATCGTCAACCATGTCTATCAACATACGAATAAATTATTGACCGAGGATGAGTACGCCAATAAATATGGCGTCAGCCGCAACACGGTCCGAAAAGCGATCGAGATTCTCGTCAACAAAGGATACGTCTATCAAGTTCAAGGGAGCGGCGTCTTCGTCCGTGACCATTACAATAGCGATTACATCAATTTAGAAAAGCTCCAAGGTCTCACAAGTGACTTCAGCGGTCGAAAAGTCGAGACACGCGTCTTACACTTCGAACAGACAGTGGCGAACGATGAAGTCGCCGAACGTATGAAGTGCCCAATCGGCACACCCGTCTACTTCGTGAAGCGCCTACGTCTCGTTGATGACCACCCGTTCTCGGTAGAGGATTCATACTTCCGAAAAGAGCTCGTCATCTACTTGGATGAGAATATCGTCCAAAAGTCGATTTATACGTATTTACGAAGCGATCAAAAACTCGCCATCGGATTTGCCGACCGTGTCATTTATGCAGATTTTTTAGATTCAGAATCTGCCGACCTGCTTGACCTGAACGAGAACGATCCGGCCTTGATCGTCGATAATACCGTCTATTTGACGAACGGACAAATCTTCGACGTTTCTCGTTCCATCCACCATTTTAAACATGTCAAAATGCTAAAAGTCTCGAACATCAAGTCCTAAACGCGCCCGAGAGATGCTTTTTCTCGCGCGTGTTTTTTTATGCATTTTTCCGAAAAGAAAGGGTTTACACGAAAACGCTTTCGTGCTACTATCATCTTGTAGAAAATATTTGTACCTATGAATTTAAGTTATCCATACAAAAGGAGAGATATTATGGTTTCGGAAACAATTGACATCTCACCGGAAGATATTTTCGGTCTCATCGCCCTCTCGGGTGACGCCAAAGCGAGCTATCATCAAGCGATGCTCCTCATGCAAGAAGGAAAAAAAGCAGAAGCCGAGGCAGCAGTCGTTGCTGGTGACGCGACATTAAAAGAAGCACATGCGATTCAAACGAAATTCGTCACGCTCGAAGCACAAGGTAAATCGGCAACAGTCGGTGTCCTCATGGTGCACGCGCAAGATCACTTGATGAACACGATTCTCGTCAAAGAAATGCTTGGATATATGATGAACATGCAAAACGAAATCAACGAATTGAAAGGAATGGATCAACAATGATTAAAATCGGACTCTTCTGTGCGGCAGGTATGTCAACAAGTATGTTAGTAGAAAAAATGAAAGCGGTTGCCTCTGAACGTGGCATCGAAGCTGAAATCGCTGCTTACCCAGAATCAGAGATGGAAACTTACGTCGACAACATCGACGTCGCACTTCTCGGACCACAAGTGAAATACCTTCTTTCAAAAGGGAAGCAAATCTGTGAACCAAAAGGTGTTCCAATCGACGTCATCAACACAGTCGACTACGGCATGATGAACGGCGCAAAAGTATTAGACCACTCATTAAAACTTGTAAATAAATAAACCGAGGTGATGACTTTGAAAATGCCTAAAGATTTCTTGTTCGGTGCTGCTTCGGCCTCTTATCAGGTCGAAGGCGCATGGAACGAGGACGGGAAAGGCCTCTCGAACTGGGACGTCTTCTCGAAAATTCCTGGTAAGACATTTGAAAACACAAACGGCGACGTCGCAGTCGACCATTACCATCGTTATAAAGAAGACATCGTGCTCATGGCGGAGATGGGACTCGAATCGTATCGCTTCTCGATCTCATGGCCACGTGTCTTCCCGAACGGTACGGGTGAAGTGAACGAAAAAGGACTCGAGTTCTACAACAACTTGATCGATGAATGTTTGAAACATGACATCGTCCCATTCGTGACGCTCTACCATTGGGACCTTCCACAAGCACTTGAGGAAAAAGGCGGCTGGAAGAACAAAGAGACGGTTGACGCATTCGCCCGTTTCGCCGATACTTGCTTCCAATCGTTCGGTGACCGTGTCAATCACTGGATCACGTTCAACGAAGCGGTCATCTTCTGCTCACTTGGATACTTAACAGGCGCACACCCACCAGGTATCGAAGGCGATGTCAAAGGATATTTCCAAACGACGCATAACGTCTTCGTCGCCCACGCCCGTGCCGTCGAGCTCTTCAAACAAAGCGGTCACACTGGCGAAATCGGGATCACACACGTGTTCAACCCGGCGTTCAGTATCGATGACGCAGAAGAGAACAAATTTGCCGAAATGCATGCGAATGCTTACGCGACACATTGGTTCTATGACCCAATCTTAAAAGGTGAATACCCAGAGTACGTCGTGAACGGTTTAAGCGAACAAGGTCTTCTCCCTGACATGACGGAGGAAGAACTCGACGTCTTGAAACGGACCGCTCCGATGAACGACTTTATCGGTCTCAACTACTACAGCCCGCAGCGCGTCATGAAAAATGACTCGGCGCTCGTCATGGCTGGTGGACGTGAGAACTCGACAGGTCGCCCGGGTAATCCGTCATTCGATGGCGTCTACAAGACGGTCAAGATGGACGACAAAGTGTACACGAAATGGGATTGGGAAATCTCACCGGAAGCGTTCCTCGCTGGAATGCACATGTTGAAAGATCGTTACGGCGACGTCAAGATCTACATCACAGAGAACGGTCTCGGTGATGTCGACCCGATCGTCGATGGTGAGATCATGGACACGCCACGAATCGAATTTATCGAAGGACACCTTCGTGCAGTCAAACACGCTGTTCAACAAGGCATTAACGTTGCCGGTTACTATGCTTGGTCTGCAATCGACCTGCTCAGTTGGTTGAACGGTTATAAGAAACAATACGGCTTCATCTACGTCGACCACAACAACGGTCTCGCACGGAAGAAGAAACAGTCGTTCCACTGGTATAAAGAGATCATCGCCACGCGCGCTGAAGACCTATAAGGAGGTTCCCCTATGAGCCGCTTAGAAAGAGTATTTGAAAAGTTCACCCCTGCTTTTGTTCGCTTCGCGAATGCCAAGCCCGTCCTTGCGATTAAGGACGGGTTCATCCTCACGATGCCGATGACCATCATCGGATCGCTGTTCCTTCTCATCCTGGCGTTACCGATTCCCGGTTGGGCCGACTTCATGTCAGGTCTATTCGGAGCAGACTGGTCACTCCCGCTCACGCAAGTCGTCGGCGCGACGTTTGACATTCTTGCTTTGATTGGTGTTTTTGGAATCGCTTACTCATACGTCAAGAACGAAAAGATTGAAGGAGTGCCTGCCGGTATTCTCGGGATTATCTCATTCCTCATCATCACGCAAGCTTCTGTCTTGTCTGAGTCTGGTGAATTCGTCGGTGGCGTCATTCCAAAAGTATGGACAGGTGGACAAGGTGTCCTCGCTGCTATCATCGTCGGACTAGCAGTCGGATTTATTTACTCGCAGTTCATCAAACGCGGAATCAGCATTAAAATGCCAGACGGTGTCCCACCAGGCGTATCGAACTCATTCTCTGCCCTTGTTCCTGGTTTGGCGATCATCTCGCTCGCCGTTGCGACGTTCGCGATTTTCCAAGCGGTTGCAGAGCGTACGTTCACAGAAGTCATCTATGATGTGCTTCAAGCACCACTTCAAAACTTGACAGACACACTCGCTGGAGCCGTCATCATCATGGTGCTCATGTCGGTCATGTGGTGGTGTGGGATTCACGGCGCCGCAATCCTCATGGGAATCATGGGACCACTTCTCACAGCGAACGCACTTCAAAACCAAGCTATTATCGATGCAGGCGGTACGCTCGTCGCTGGCGAGAACGCAAAAATCGTTACAATCCAGTTCCTCGATGTGTTCACGAAACTCGGTGGTTCAGGAATCACAATCGGCTTCATCATTGCCGTCTTAATCGTTGCACGCTCGGCACACTTGAAGCAGCTCGGGAAGTTGTCACTTGCACCAAGTATCTTCAACATCAATGAGCCGGTCATCTTCGGGATGCCAATCGTATTCAACCCGATCATGTTCGTCCCATTCGTCGTCGTGCCAGCCATCGCTTCATTCATGGTCTACTTTGCCATCCTTTGGGGTTGGGTCGAGCCGTTCAACGCGCTTCAAGTACCTTGGACGACACCTCCAGTCATCTCTGGATTCTTGATCGGCGGATGGCGTGCCGCGCTCTTACAGATTGCAACAATCGCTATGGCCGTTGCCGTTTACCTCCCGTTCGTTCGCATTCAAGACCGCGTCTCTTACGGTGAAGAATTGAAAGCACAAGAAGAAGCACACAAAGCATCAGCCTGAAACAAAAACGACAGCCCTTCTCAGCAATGAGGAGGGCTGTTATATTTAGGGAAAAGAGTTAAGGAGTTGGAAATTTGAAATCATACTACCCTTCTATATTCGCTGTCCTTGCGGGGCTGACCGGATTACTCGGACTTGCGCTTCAATCGGTCTACCCGATTATGTTGTTTCCTGTCTTTTTACTCATTGCGGGATACTCTGTGGTACATGCAAAGAAGCAGAAAAGAACCGTACGAAATTATACAGCGAGCTTTATGATCTTATCGAGCGCCGCCCTCGCTTTCGGTCTTGGCTTCCAATCGATCGTCCCGTATGCCATGCTCATCGGAGTCGTGATCCATACGGTCTGTCTCTTCTGTGCAATCATCGCACTCGGACGATATCGTGCACACGTCTCATGAAGGCTGTGACTGGACTCGGTTGGGGCGCGTCGATTCTAGCGCTCGCCCTCGCCCCACTATTTGCCGTCGATTTGATTCTCATCTATTTACTTGAAGACACATCGTTCCGAATCTTATCGACGCTCGCGATGCTCGGTTGTTTCTATCTGTTGTCGACGGTGCTAAGTTTGTTTGTTGATGGGTTAACGGGAGCGTTACGCTCGTTTGGTCATGCGAACGTATCGCGTCTAATCGACACCATTCTTCACGGAACAGTGAGCGGAATCAGTCTATACGTCGTACTGACATTCTTTCCGTCTATCGATTTATCGACGTTCACCGTCATGGCGATTGTATTCGTACACTTATTTGGTGCATCATTTTGGCTGAATCGGGAGAGTTCGAAAGAAGACGTACCTCTTCAACTCGACTCAATCGATCAGCAGATTCTCCACTTGTTACGCACGGAAACGATCGTGTCCTGCGTCGAACGCATCCAGCATGATTACCCGGATTTACCGAAACAGGACGTATTGAAACGTGTTAAAAAAATCAGTCAATCTACTAAAGTCACCGAACCGTTTCATGATCGGTGACTTTTGTGCATGATCACGAGCGAATCGTGAGCCGTGTGCTATGTATTCCAAAGTCTAACTAGGGGAACATGATACAAATTACATAAACAAACGCCAGCCCGTTTTTCGGTGCTGGCGTTTTATGTGTCTTCTTTTCGAAGCGAGTACCCATCTACTTCGAGCAAACGCATGCGTCTCTGGTCAATCGCCGCATGGACAATCACGGTCACACCCGGGTTAAGCTCCATTATCTTCTTGATTTTTCGTAAGTCATCTCCTTTAATCTCAACCGGCAACACGAATTCTCCTTCTCTCAAATGAACGAACTTGATCTTTCCTTGGTCGTCATAGCCTGTAACTTCATACATCGAAAATTCACGTTTCATGAATATCCCTCCCCCTCTTACAGTTCCCGCAACAGATAAATTGCACACAAAAAAATCCATCCCCGTAGCGGCAGGGATGGATGCATGTTACGCCTCGACGCTATCCGCGTGTTTGGCCTTATGGTCGGCGATGACACCGGCATACCACTTCGCGCTGTCTTTCCAGATGCGCTCTTGCGTCTCAAAGTCGATATAGAGGATGCCGAAGCGCTTCTCGTATCCGAAGCTCCATTCGAAATTATCCATGAGCGACCAGAGGTAGTAGCCTTGAATGTTCATGCCTTCATCGTTCAAGTCAGAGACGGCTTCGAGGTGCTGGCGGACGTAGTCGATCCGGTTATCGTCATGGACTTCGCCATTTTCTAGCACGTCGTCAAATGCGGCGCCGTTCTCTGTAATGTAGATGGGAAGGTCAGTATACTCGGCGCGTAAACGACGGATCAGGTCTTTGAATTCGTTCGGGGCGATATCCCAGCCCATGCCCGTCTTCTCGTAGTCCGAGTAAGCGTCTGCCTTCAAAAAATCATTTGCTGCGTTGAACTCGACAATGCCACGGCTATAGAAGTTGATGCCGAAGAAATCACAAGCTGTCGAGATGGTCTCCATATCACCCGATTGGATGAAATCGAAGTTATGCACATATTTGGAGAACAAGTTCATCATGTCGACCGGATACTCACCTTTGAAGACCGGATCGAGGAACCAGCGATTCGAATACCCGTCGGCATTGTTCATCGCAAGGCGGTCATTCGCCGAATCCGTCTTCGCGTACATCGGTGACAAGTTGAGCGTGATACCGATCGGGGTCGTGGACTTCATCTCTCGCTTCAACAATTCGACCGCTTTTCCGTGCGACAACAACATGTGGTGCACGGCGCGTACCGCTTCGTTCATGTCACGATGACCCGGTGCGTGAACACCGACGTGGTAGCCAAGGAAGCCGGCACACCAAGGCTCATTATGAGTGATCCAAGAGTCGACGATGTCATCGAGCTCTTCAAAACAGACTTTCGCATAATCGAGGAACCAGTCGACCGATTCACGGTTGACCCAACCACCTTCTTCGTGAGCCCACATCGGAAGGTCCCAATGATAAATGGTGACGGCTGGTTTGATTCCTTCTTCACGGAGACGCAGCGCCAAGTTTTTGTAGAACGCCATACCTTCTGGGTTATACTCTCCCTTGGCAGGGAAGATGCGTGGCCACGCGATGGAGAATCGATACGTATCGACACCTAGTTTTTTGATGTGCTGAATGTCTTCTTCATAACGATGGTAGTGGTCACATGCGACATCGCCGTTATGCTTTTCAAACACGCGCCCGTCGATGTCACAAAACATATCCCAGATGGAAGGAGTACGGCCTCCTTCATTGTGTGCGCCTTCAATTTGGTACGAGGACGTGGCTGTTCCGAATACGAAGTCTTTCTTAAAATGCATAGTGTTTTCCTCTTTTCTCTATATTTATTCTTTGACAGCACCTGCCGAAATACTGCTGACGATGTACTTCGAGAGGAACAAGAAGGCAATCATGATCGGGACGACCGAGATCGCGATGCCTAGGTAAAGCGAGCCAAGGTTCTCTGCGACTTGTGATCCTTTCAAGAAGCCCATCAAGACAGGCAACGTGTATTTCTCAGGAGAGAACAAGAGGACAAGTGGCATCAAGTAGTTGTTCCACGAGCCGATGAACGTAAAGATCGACATCGTCGCAATCGCCGGCATCATCATCGGAAGTGCGATGGTGTGGAAAATACGCAGCTCGCTCGCACCGTCAATCCGTGCCGCTTCAATCAAGCTGATGTGAAGCGTCGCTTGCGTGTACTGACGGATGAAGAAGACGGTGAATGGTGTCGCAATCGCCGGGACGATCAATGGGATGAACGTATCCAAAATGCCGAGCGTCTTCGAGATCTCGTAAAATCCGATGAGTCCAAGTTGTGCCGGCACCATCATCATGACGAGCATGAAGATGAACATCGCATTCTTCCCTTTGAAATTGTAGAACGAGAAGCCGTACGCCGTGAGGGCTGAGAAGTAACCAGACAGCACCGTCACCGATACCGAGATGATCAAACTGTTCTTGAAGCCGTTCCAGATGTTAATGTATTCGCTGAGCGTCGCATAGTTCTCTGCGAGCGCCGTCCCCGGGAGAAGTGAGAAACCAGCCATGATTTCTCCGTTCGTCCGTGTCGCGTTGACGATCATCATGAGGAACGGGATGAAGCAGACGATGGCGAGGAGGATCAGTGCTGTATAGATCAACCCTCGCGCAAAGCGTTTGTTTGTTTTTTTCTTCGAAGGTGGCGCCATTTTGAGTGGACGGTCTTCTTTACGTTTCGGCTGCGCTTCGCTATCAGGAAGCATACGCCGTGTTTCTGCATTTTGTTCCATCGCTTACGCCCCCTTCTTCTGTGCTGTGCGTTCATTGCGGAACATACCTTTGAAGACGATCGCCGAGAAGATGAGCGTAATCAAGAATAGGCCGTAAGCGACCGCAGATGCGTAGCCGTAGTTGTTGTACTTGAAGGCTTGGTTGTACAAATAAAGTACCATCGTGTTCAATGAACCGTCTGGTGAACCAATTCCATCGGTAATCAACATCGGAAGGTCGAACAACTGAAGTCCACCGATGAGTGACGTAATCATGATGTAGAGAAGAATCGGCTTTAAGAGTGGCAACGTCACTTTCGTGAACATCTGCCAGCGGTTCGCACCGTCGATGTGAGCGGCTTCAAAGTAATCTGTCGAAATGCCCGATACTCCAGCCATGACGATGATGAAGGAGTGACCGAACCACATCCATGTCAAGATGAGTGAAACGGATAACTGTGCCGTCACCGGTTCTGCCAACCAGTTGATTGGATCTGAAATCAAGCCGATTTTCATCAACACCATGTTGAGTGAACCGTGCTGCCAGTCGAGCAAAATACCGAACAAGAGCGCGACCGAACTGATCGTGATCAAGTTAGGAAGATAGAAGAACGAACGGAAGAACGAGAGTCCTTTTAACTTCAAACGGAGATCTGAGAAGATGAGTGCTAATAGAAGTGCTACCCCGATCTGCAAGACGAAGTTGATTCCCCAAATCTTGATGGTGTTGAAAAACGCCTCGATAAAGTACGTATCCGTCAACAACCGTGCATAGTTCGCAAACCCGACGACCTCTTCACCCGGGCTTCCCGTATAGTTCGTAAAGCTATAGTAAAGCGTTAAGAGGACCGGATAGATGCTGAACGTCAAGAAGACGACCCAGAACGGGGCGATGAACAGATAGCCGTAACGATCTAGTTTTTTCACGTGTATTTCTCCTTCCATAAGAACCGAGGGGGGATCCCCCCCTCGTGTTGGTCATCGTCAGTCTACAACGATGTCTGGGTAAGCGTTTTTCGCTTGTTTCTTGAACTCCTCAATCGCTTCTTCTTTCGACTTCTTACCTTCTACATATTGAAGGACCGATGCGCCATATAGCGTGTCGAGCTGTTGGTCGTATTTCGTGACGATTCCTGGAGTAATCTCATCTGCTTCGTCGAGGAAGAACTCATAGTTGTTCTGTCCGCCGAGGAACTCTTCACTGAAATCGTCTTTGATTTTGTCTGTAACCGGGTTGAAGGCAAGTACGTCGCCTGTTTCTTGTGCCCACTCTGTCAAGAACTCTTCATCTTGCGTCATGAGTTTGACGAAGTCGTAAGCTGCTTCTTTGTTTTTAGAATCTTTGTAAACGCCAAGCCACGTGCCGCCCCAGAAGTATGGGCTTGGTCCGCTAGTTACAGCCCAGTCACCTGCAGTATCCTTCGCGTTCTCTTTTAATACAGAGTGGAGACCCCAAGTTGGTAGGACATACGAGAAGACTTGTGTTTCTGTCTCTTTTCCGTTCTCTTTCACTTTGATCGGCTTATCCATTCCTTCGAACCAAGATGGAGACCATTCTGGTGCGAGAGCCGTGTATTGCTTCTCACGAAGTTCTTTCGCATAGTCCATGTAGTTGATCTTATCTTCCGTCAAGACGAGTTCGTTCTTGTCGTTAACCCACGCTTCTGGGTTTGCCCCTTGTGAGAACCAACGAATTGAACCTTCATCCGGGAACATCTTGTATCCTTTTTGTTTCATTTTCTCAGCAACTTCGAAGACGCCGTCCATCGAGCTCATCATGTCACCGATTTCAGTCGGGTCATCTGTACCGAGCACTTCTTTTGCTAGGCTACGTTTGTAGTAAACGCCACCTGGTGTCGTTTGCCATGAGAGAGCGCGAACGTTTCCGTCTTTGTCTTTCCCGAGGTCAAAGACGTAAGGGACATAGTTGTCTGCGATCTCATCGACACTGTACGGCTCGTCTGAAAGGTTTTCCCAATATCCAGCGTCGACCCATTGTTTGAGGAAGGCGATTTCCCCTGTGAAGACGTCTGGTGCGCCGACGCCGCTTTCAAGAGCTGGCTTCAACTTCGTTGGATAGTCTGCGATTGGAACGATTGTCAATTCAACTTTGACACCGTTTTTCTCTTCATATGTTTTAATTGGTTCTTTTAACTCGTCCGTAAATGACCAAACTTTTAAAACGTCATCTTTTGATTCTGAAGCTCCGCCTTCACTGTCTGAGCAGCCGCTCAAGACGCCAACTGAAAGTGCTCCGAGTGTAAGTAAGCTGACTAATTTACGCATGTGTTGTTCCCATCCTTTTTTATAAGTAATGTTAGAAAGCGCTTGCAAGAAGAGTTTTAAAATTATCGAAAGCGCTTTCGGTTTTAGCCAAAAAATAAAATATCGAAAGCGGTTTCGATTTCTTTCAAAATGACTTTCGAAATCGCGCTCCTCTCTCCATCCGCTGAAGAAAAGAGAGCGACTTCGAAATATCATTCACTATAGGTTACTGTTTAACTGGCGCACAAGACGCCCGTTCGACTAAGCGTACCGGAATGATGCGACGTTCTGTAAGTCGCTCTTTCACGGTCATCTGTTCAAGTAAGAGTTCTGCTGCCGCTTCCCCGATTTCGTCCGTATCTTGGCGAATCGTGGTCAGTTTCGGCGTGATATATTGGATCATTTCAATATCGTCGTATCCGATGACCGAGATGTCATTCGGAACGTGAAGACCATGTTCGTGAATCGCATCGATGACACCGATCGCCATTTGATCCCCGGCCACAAAGACTGCAGTCGGTCGATCGTCTAGTTCAAGCAATCGTTCCATCGCTTGCTTCCCTTCCTCGACGGAGAAGAAACCAGCGTTGACGAGGTAGCCTGGTCGAATCGGGAGGTTCAGTTCTTGCATCGCAAGTTCATATCCTTTGATTCGCGCCGCTCCGGCGTCAATTGTTTCATCCCCAGCGATGTGGGCAATTTTTTGGTGACCGAGTTCATGGAGGTAATTCACGGCGAGGCGTGCCCCTTCGATGTTATCGGAATAGACGACGCTACAATTGGCGCTGTCCATATCGACGACGACGATCGGGATGTCGCTTCGCATGAGCTCCTGAACTTGCTCATCCATTCGGTCCGAGCAGATGACGACGATGCCGTCGACCGCACGGTGTTTGAAGTGTTCGAGATAACTCATGTCACGATTGCGCAGATTCCGCGAGGCGAAAATCAAATCGTAGCCTTGCTCCTCTGTCGCGTGACGAAAACTTTCGATGATTCCGTTGAAGAACGGGTGTTTCATCCCGACTTCGTTCGCCTCTGAGAACATGACCCCGATCGCCCAAGATTTTTTCGTCGATAACGACTGGGCATGTGCGTTCGGCAAGTAGTCCATCTCAGCAGCGGCTTGAAGAATTTTTGCTCTCGTCTTGTCACTCACGTCTTTGTAATTGTTCAACGCTTTGGACACTGTCGTGATTGAGAATCCTGTTTTTTTGGCTAAATCATAAATCGTACCCATGTCATTCTCCTCTTCCCGAAAGCGCTTTCGGTAATTTGATTGTAGCGTATGGATTTGTAGGAATCAATTCTTTTTCGAGGAAACTTTTTAATTCTTTTTTCCATTCCTTGTTTCTTCTATATTACTGTATCGAGAAATTTTTGTCCTTAATGTGTCCGCGTATACAACCACACGAGATTCGTAAACTTTTGTACTTCTGTCTCGCCTGTCACGCCTTTAAATAGACGCTGGAACGGCTTCAACAACTGCTCTAAGATAATTTTCCGAAGGCGTTCCTGTTTCAGTTCATGTGAGATTGCATCAAACAAATCTCGTTGTTCTTCCGTCATCTCGACATGCTCTTCGATGCGAGCAGCCATCTCGTTCAATTCTTCGATTGTAATGAGATGTTTATCTGTCGTCCCACGCATTTGCTCGACCGTGACCGGGTTCAAGACGTGCTCCCCTGTCTCTATCATTCGTGCAGCAATCAGTTCGACATACGTATATAAACTGCTCACGACTTTTTGAGGAGAGTAAGCGGCATTCGTGATTCGGTTCGTGAACAAGATATGTTGCAACATTCCGTTGAAGAGAACCGTCAATTCCATCGAATACGGTCTGACAGCCTCTCCGATAATTTCCGTCAAACGCATCGCAATCCACTCAATTTCATAAATGCGATGTTGGAGTACGAGTTTCTTCAATTCATTCTCGTTTGACGACATGATCGATTCAAATAACGCATGCAAGTTCCGTTCTTCGTTCAATTGAATCAATATCGAGATTTGCTCGATAAAGACGTCACGATCTCGTTTATCCCGCCCCATCTGCATCTCAATCCGGCGCTGCCCTGCATCATATCGTAAGTTCTCGAGGATACTGGCGACACAATCCGTCTTCGATGAGAAGTAGTTATAAAACGTCCCTTTGGAGATGTTGGCACGGTCAATGATCTCTTGTACCGATGTATGCTGTACTCCGTTTTCGATGAAGAGAGACATGGCAATATCTGCGACTTTTCGCTTTTTCTCTTTCATGCTTTCATAACTCCGATCTGTCTGATTTGTACCTTTACTATAGCACCGAAAACCATTTTAGACTAATAGTACAAAATGGTTGCTTTATTTATACAACGGGTATAAAATCATTTCATCGACATTTACCAAGACATAACTATTTAGAAAATAAAGGAGCCATCCATATGAAACCAGAATTCCAAAAGAAACCGCCTTTCGTCATGTTGGCGGTCCTCTTTGCGGGTGCGTTCATCGCATTTTTAAACAACTCATTACTGAACGTCGCGCTCCCATCAATCATGGTCGATCTCGAAATTGCAGACTACTCGACCGTTCAATGGCTCGCGACAGGCTTTATGCTCGTGACGGGTGTGCTCGTCCCGGCATCCGCCTATTTGATCACTCGCTTTTCAAACCGCAGCTTGTTCATCACCTCGATGAGCATCTTCGCCATCGGTACGGCTATCGCGGCCTTCTCGCCAAACTTTGGCTGGTTGTTGAGCGGTCGGATGATTCAAGCCGTCGGAGCCTCGACAATGGGACCGCTCCTCATGAACGTTATGCTCGTCAGCTTCCCACGTGAAAAACGTGGGATGGCGATGGGAATCTTCGGACTCGTCATGATCTCAGCACCTGCGATTGGACCGACACTCTCGGGCTATATCGTCGAGTACTATGATTGGCGCGTCTTATTCGAAATGATTTTACCGCTCGCCATCATCGGTCTTGCGCTCGCTTTTTGGAAAGCGGAAAACGTCATGGTCCAAAACAAAGACCAGTCACTCGACTACTTGTCGCTCGTCTTATCAACACTCGGATTTGGTGGGATTTTGTACGGTGTCAGTTCGGCAAGCTCGGACGGTTGGGATAACCCAATCGTCTTAACGACGATGATTGTCGGTGCCATCTCATTGATCGCCTTCATCTACCGTCAGCTCCATATGGAAAAACCATTGCTCGACTTGCGTGCTTACAAACATCCGATGTTTGCTCTCGCGTCAGTCATTGCGATGGTCAACGCGGTCGCCATGTTCTCCGGTATGATTTTGACGCCGGCTTACGTCCAAAGCGTACGTGGTATCTCCCCACTCGATTCAGGGCTCATGCTTCTTCCTGGTGCGATCATCATGGGAATCATGTCGCCGATCACAGGTAAACTGTTTGACCGATTCGGGCCAAAATTTTTGGCACTTACCGGATTGACAATCACCGCCGTATCGACGTACATGCTTGCAAACGTCCAACTTGACTCGACCTACACATACATCGTCTTAACATATACGTTGCGTATGTTTGGGATGTCGATGGTCATGATGCCAATCATGACTAATGGATTGAACCAATTGCCGACTCGCCTCAATCCGCACGGAACGGCCATCAACAACACAGCACAACAAGTATCCGGTGCGATCGGTACGGCAGTACTCATCACTATCATGAACTCGGTGACACGCACAGAAGCCGAATCATTGATGACAGGAGTCGATCCTGCGACACTCACTGAGAGCTCGATGGGTGCCATCACTCAGCAAGCCCTCTTATCTGGGATTCAATATTCATTTTACGTTGCACTCGGTATGAACCTCTTGGCACTTCTACTGGCATTTTTCGTGAAGCGCGTGGACGTTCGTAAGTTTGATGACCAAGTGGAGACTGTTGAAGAATTAAAACAAGCAAATTAATACTGGGAAAAGCCGTTCTGAATGATGGATTCAGAGCGGCTTTTTTTAATTTCTCGTTCCCTTTATAAATAAATCAAAAATTAAAATTTAATACTAATATGGTATTATTTCTCAATAGATACATCTCGTTTAGGAGGGTACATATTATGAAAAAAGTGTTTGGTTTCATCGTCGCTTTCCTTCTAATCACTTCATCTTTCTTCTCGACTGGATCAATCGTTGAGGCGGCCCCGAAGAAGCAGAATCGCGCTATTATGGGAATATCGGCTTTGACTCCGCAACAAATGGCGGATTACGTAAAAAAGAAGAATCCTCGTAATGTCCGGCTCTCGAAAACGTCTGTCGAAGACTTGGCGAAACTCTTCGTCATCATCGGCGCAAAAGAAGGCGTCCGTGGCGATGTTGCGTTCGCGCAGGCACTAAAAGAGACCGGTTATTTCCGTTATGGCGGTGATGTCCTTCCAAAGCAGCATAACTACTCAGGGATTGGGACGACTGGGAACGGCGTGAAAGGACACTTTTTCCGTTCACCACACCAAGGCGTATCCGCTCAAATTCAGCATCTAAAAGCATACGCTTCAAACGATGCATTGAACACGAAACAAGTCGATCCTCGCTTCTATCTCGTCAAACGGGGCTCTGCGACGACTTGGCCGTCACTGCATCGAAAGTGGGCCATGCAGCCGAAAGGAAATTACGGGACCGAGATTCTTTCGATTTATCAAGAAATGTCGAAAACACCAAAACGTGTTGCTAAAGCAAAACGATGAAGAAATGTAGGGGTGAAAGAACGTGACGTGCAAACAAGTCAGACTCGCTAGCGGAATCGCACTATTCGTGACCGGCGTGATGTTGTTACTCAAGCGCTAATGAGCATTTCGGACAATCGTCCGAGTGCTTTTTTTGTGGATAAACAAAAAGCCATGGCACTCTATAAGTACCACAGCTTTCGCTAACGTTTATTTAACTCAATGCCCCCGATACTTCCCGAGCGCTCGCATGTTTAAGAGATACAAGACACCTGCATATAAAATCAGCCCGAGTAAATACATCCAAATCCCTGAGAAACCACTCCCGTAAATCATGACTTCCTTGATCGCTGTCGCCCCGTAGAAGATTGGCATCACGTAACTCAAGTTCCCGAGACCGTACGGAATCAAATCGAGTGGGATGAGGCCCGAGAAAAATACTTGCGGGATGATCGTGAACGGGATCATCTGTACGACCTGCAGTTCCGATCGGGCAAATACCGAGATGGTCGCCCCGAAGAGTACCGCCGTACCCGCCATGAGTAGCATCGTCAACATTACCCACGCCATATTTCCAAGCGAAGACAGTCCAAGCACATAAATCGAATAGAGTACGATGAAAATCGACTGGACGACTGCAAACACGCCGTAGCCGAGCGTATATCCTAAAATGACCTGTCCTCGTTTGATTGGGGTCATCAAGAGTCGTTCGAGTGTACCTCCACTCCGTTCTTTGACGAGTGCCATCGCAGATAGGATGAATACGAAGAAGAATGAGAAGAGTGATAGAAAGACGAATCCGAACGAATCGAACGTAGATTGGTCCTCTTCCCCAAAGACGAATGACGTGTCCATCTCGGCTGCGGGGTTGAGCGTCGTCAACGCATCTTGAATCTCACGGACGGCCTTCGACGACTTCGTCGACGGCTCGCGTAACGTGATGGTCGTTCCATCTTGATTCATTTCAAAGACGGCATCCACTTCTTCATTGTCTTCAATATATATTTTCGGGTCCTCGAACGTCGCCAGTTCCACCACGAGCGTCTCCTCTTCAAACGCATTGACGAGCTGTTCGGGTGCGTTGTCATCAAGGACGACCGTCGGCACGTAATCGGAGTCACCGAGTAAGAAGTAGACGAGTGTCAAAATGAGAAGTGGGGCAATCAAAATCAAGGCGACACTTCGTTTATCATTTAACGTCTGAAAGATGACACGCTTCGCTAAGTTACGCATGGTCACCCACCTCCTCTTTCCCGGCAATCAAGAACAGTTCTTCGACGCGACCGTTCTCGGTCTGGTCAAGCAAATCTTGCACATGGTCATATGCGATCAACCGTCCATTGTAGACGAGCGCAGCCCGGTCACACTCGAGCACTTCATCCATGACATGTGTCGAAACGATAAGCGTCGTGCCTTCCTTCCGAATCACTTGGAACTGATCCCAGATTTGACGACGTAAGATCGGATCGATTCCGACCGTCGGTTCATCGAGAAACAACACGTCCGGCTTATGCAGGATAGCGATGGCGAGTGACAAACGCTTTTTCATCCCACCTGAAAAATTGCGGACGAGCTTCTGTCGATCGTTCGACAGGTCGACAAGGTCGAGCACTTCTGTGATGCGTGTCTGGAGTTCTTTTTTTCCGAGCTTATAAATTGATCCGAAGAAAGCGAGGTTCGCCTCTGCCGACAAATCTTCGTACAATCCATCGTTTTGTGGCATAAATCCGATTTGTCGAAGCATGTCCATATTCGGCATTTTCGTTTCACCGATATGGACACTTCCTTTGTCCGGTGCGAGGGCACCGATCATGAGTCGGATGAGGGTCGTCTTCCCCGATCCAGATGGTCCGAGCAAGCAGCAAATCTCTCCAGATGGGATGGTGAAGTCGATATTGTCGATGGCGAGTTGGTCGCCGAACGACTTGTCGACGTGTTGCAGTTGAATGTTCATTTCTGTCACTCCTTTTCGGCGCCTCATCGTGTATACTCAAGATAATCGACACCGTGTTGGTTTATATGTTCAGTATAGACCTCGTCCATAGTAGCAACAATCGTCAATATCGGTCATCGTGTCGGTTTTCCAACAGATGGTCTGAATGTGTTGAAGAAAAGGAAAAAAAGATATGGAACAAACCGACTTACGCGTCATCCGGACGAAAAAATTGATCAAAGATGCCTTCTTTCGTCTCATTGAAGAACAGGGATTTGAAGCCGTCACCGTCAAGCAATTGACTGAACGAGCCGGCATCAATCGGGGTACGTTTTACAGTCACTATGTGGACAAGTTCGAGTTGATGGAGAAATGTGTGAATGAAATCTTTGAAGAGGCCGAACAGAAGTTGATTCATCATCTCCCCCACATCTTTGGAGACGAACGGACCGACAACTCGTACCATTACCTTGTCCCGTTCATCCGCTTCATCGAAGACAATCAAGTCATCATGAAGCCGCTGCTTGGACCAAATGGAGACCCGACGTTTCAGGCGAAGCTTCGAAAATTTATGCAGGCGGCCCTTTTTCAGCGCTCCCCGGTAACCTTATTTGATCCGGACAAGATGATGGTCCCGCCTCCATATCTCGTCGCCTACCTCTCTTCGGCACATATGGGCGTCATCTACGAGTGGTTGAACAATCCGTCCGCAGAAGAAACAGCGGAAGATATCGCCCGCATCATCTATACGATTACGTTTGAAGGACCGCTCGTCGCCGGCGGTGTGAAGTCACACGAATGAAGCCTCTCGCTACTTTTGCGAGAGGCTTTGTTTATGAGACGCGAACGTGCACGTGCAAGTTCCCATTTTCTTCAGTTGTCGTCTGGTAAGCATTTTGCACTGCCTCTAGATCATGCCAGGCGATGCGGTATGACTTGCCTCGCATCCCTTCAAACTCGAAGGCGAGATGTTGTAAATCCGACATACCTAAGATACGGTCAAACGGTCTATCCTCACCTTCCCACTCGATTTGATTCGCTGAGTCTTTTAACACGAGGTCGAGCCCGTGCATCACTTTTTCTTTGATCACTTGTCCATCCGCCGCAACACGCATCCCGTCTTGAATATCATGCATCCGACACGATTCGATATCATCAAACGGGATGGTGATTTCATCCCCGTTCGCAAAGTGAAGTGTGATTGTTTTTACGATCATCTTAGATTCCTACTTTCGTTCAGTCTCTGTTCCCTAACTATACAAAACTTTCCCCGGTTCAGGGATGACATCTTTGTGGATGTGGCAAATCCGTAAAAGCATGTTCGTTTCATTTAGAAACGGGAATAGAAGAGGTAGCACTCATTCTATTTTTTGAAAATAACACTTCGGAAAGGCGGCGAATATATGCCATCAGTGGATAAGTCGGTCATCGTCATAGGCGGAGGGCTCGGCGGCTTGTCAGCGGCCATCTCACTCGCTCAAAAAGGTTACGACGTCTCACTTTACGAAAAGAACGACCATATCGGCGGGAAAGTGAATCGGCTCGAACAGGACGGATTCGGTTTCGACCTCGGACCCTCAATTTTAACGATGCCTCACATCTTCGACAAATTGTTCCGCGGAAGCGGGAAACGGATGGAAGACTATGTGTCCATCAAACGACTTGAGCTCGAATGGCGCTCTTTCTTCCCGGACGATACCGTCCTCGACCTTTACCATGACCTCGAACAGATGCAGCGGGCAAACCCTTCCCTCTCTCAAAAAGACATGCAAGAATATCGTGAACTGTTGAATTATGCCGCGCGCATCTATAAGACGACGGAGAAGGGATACTTGGCGGAAGGGTTTGAGTCACCTTTAGAAGCGGTCATGAAGACAGGTATTTTCCCGACGCTCTTCGGATTCGATTTGACGTCAACGATGTATAGCGCCATCAAGAAGCGCATCAGCAATCCACATCTCCGTGATATGCTGTCGTATTACGTCAAATATGTCGGGTCGTCTCCGTATAACGCACCAGCCGTCTTGAATATGATGATTTACATGCAGTACGCCCAAGGCTGTTGGTATGTCGAAGGCGGGACCCACAAGCTTGCGGAAGGCTTGATGAAGCTCGCCGAAGAGATCGGTGTGAAACTACATACCGGTCAGGGCGTCGTCCGTGCCCATACGGTGAATCAGAAAATGACCGCCATCGAACTTGAAGACGGACGACTTCGCTCCGCTGATTATTTCGTCTCGAATATGGAAGTCATCCCGTTCTATCAGAAGATGGTCGACGCGGATGAACAGTACGTCGACAAACTCGTTTCTAAATACGAACCGGCGAGCTCCGGATTCGTCCTCCATCTCGGGGTGAAGAAAGCCTATCCCCAGCTGGCCCATCATAACTTCTTCTTCTCTGAAAACTTACGTGAACAGATGGATAAGGTGTTCGAGAAGCATGAATTGCCGGATGACCCAACGATTTACCTCGTCAACGTCAACAAGACTGACGCGACCCAAGCGCCGCCGGAACATGAGAACATCAAAATCTTGCCCCATATCCCGTATATCCAGGATGAGCCGTTCACCGAAGAAGAGTACGCTGCCTTTGAGGAGAAAGTACTCGACAAGTTGGAACGGATGGGGCTCGACGGCTTGCGTGAACATACCGTGACACGTGACGTATGGACCCCTCACGATATCGAGCGGACGTATGGGTCGGACCGAGGTGCCATTTACGGGACGGTTGCCGACAAAAATCGAAACGGTGGCTTCAAGCACAAGAAACAGAGCGAACTCTATCACAACCTCTACTTCGTCGGCGGGACCGTCAATCCGGGCGGTGGCATGCCGATGGTGACGCTCAGCGGTCAGCAAGTGAGCGACAAGATCGCGAAACGCGACAAAGTGAAATGATTTTATTCAATCCCTCATTCAATATGAGGGATTGTTTTTTGAAACTTTTTCCAATAAACTTCCGTATATTGTGATACGATACAAACAATCAAACATACAAGTGGAGGAACAGGATGCATCAAATCACAAGTTATTTCTTTATGTATGCCAAAGTTGTCGTTACGGATAAAGTGCCATTCTTCTGGACACTCGGGATTCCACTCGTCATCGCTTTGACGACGCCATTGTCAGGTGTTCAACAGGCGACGCCAGCGGAATACTACGGGCAGCTCTCTTACTTTTGGGTATATATCATTCTTGCTACATATGTGAACGGTGTCGGCATCGAACTCGCTCGCATGCGTGAATACGGGCTGATGAAAACGTACGTGATGATCTCAGGCAACAAACTGACGTATGTCATCGCTGTCATCTTGGCGCAACTGTTATTCGCCTCGATCAGCCTGCTGTTATTCACCACAGTCGTCACGCTCGTTCACGGGTTCTTCTCGTTCACGTTGCTCTTGTCAGCTCTACTCGTATTGATCGGGAGTATCCCATTCGCGGTCGCCAGTGTCGCCGTCACGACACTTCCAGTGAAAGTATCGAGTCTCGGGACGTTCGCGAACATTTTGATGTTTCCACTCTTTTTGTTGGCAATCAAGTCACCTGACCAATGGTTCAGCTTCCTCAACCCGTTTTACTCGCTTCATGAATTCGCGCTCGGGTTGCTGCACCTGACGACTCAAGTCGACCTTTCATTCGGAGTATGGGCGACATTCCTTTCCGTACTCGCTTACTTCATCATCGGTGCAATTGCGTTGAAACGCTTCAGTCTCGTCTCACTCATGACACGCTAGGAGGTTCTTATGCACGTACATCAGCTCACTTATCGATACCCGAAAGCGACGCGTCCTGTGCTCGATGACGTCTCGTTCACACTTCAACCGAATAAACTAAACGTCTTGATTGGACAAAACGGGGCCGGCAAGACGACACTGTTTGATTGTATGACCGGGGCACTTTCAATCGACAAGACATCACTCGAACTCGTCCCGACGACGGACATGCTCTATTTGACACAACTCATGTACAACCATCATGAATTGACGGGGAAAGACTTCGCCTATTTCATCGGACGTTTGTCGCAGCGCCCCGACTTCAAGAAACTCGAGTCTTATGTGAACAACCTTTCGACTGCACGAGAACAAGAACTGTTCGAACATCTATGGACGATGAAACTCGGGAAGATGTCGGTCGGAGAGAAAAAATGGCTCTTTGTGACACTCTTGTCTTCGATCAAACGTTCTCTTTACTTATTCGATGAACCGACGAGCGGGGTCGACCCGGCGTCACGCATTCAAATTATGCGCCGGCTGCAACGCCTCGTCGATGAGGGCAAAACGTGTCTCATTTCAACACACCAGTTACACGACTTGGTCCAACTTGATGCCCATGTCATCTTCCTACATGGTGGACGTGTTTTATATGAAGGGGACTTCCAGGATTGGCTCAAAGAATCCGGAACGACCGACCCGGACGAAGCGTTCGTTCGGATGGTCGACACGCCGCTTGACGATGTGGCGGTGACACGATGAATGACTCGTTTTGGGAACGACACCGGTTCGGATAGTCGTCTGCGGCCAACTCATCGCGATGAACTTAAAAAAACTCAGCCTCTGACACCTGTCACGGGCTGAGTTTCTGTTCGCGACGTGCATGTCGTAACTCTCGATTCGTCACATGCTCTGGGTCCACTTCACGTAATTTACGGTCCATCATCATGTACCAGATGAGAAGCGGGATCACCCCAACCAATACGACACCGAGTAGTTCCTGCATCGAATCCAACACGAACCACGTGAGGAAGGTGAATACACCGAGTGACCCAAACATGGCGACGATGATTCGAAATTCTCGACGAACGAGGCGCTGGTATTCCTCGTCTTTGTTGAATGTACGTAACAGCTTCATCCGTCGCCACGCTTGATAGAGCATCGGCAGTTGGGTCACGAGGAAAGAGAAGGCGACCGTCGTCACCGTGACACCTTTTATGAACGAGATGACCAAAAAGAGAAACAGACCCATGATGCCATATATCGTGCTGATTCCTCGGGCGTCGAGATCATGTTCGACCATTTGCGGGAGACGTTCTTGTTTATCCATCCACCTTCCTCCTTTTTTGTTTCTTCCGCTCAAATTGAACATGACCGAGTTCGACACCCGTCACGTGTAGCGGATCGATTTCTTTTAGCTTGCGGTCGATTGGAAAACTGAAAATCAACAGAACCATGATTCCGATTAATGCAACGATAACGAACGTGAACAATGTAATCCACTCAAGCTCTACACTGGCAATCAGTATGAGAAGCAGGAGCGGCTGCGAGAGGCTCAATAAAAATTCGGACCTCACGAGTTGTTGGTACCGTGTGCCACCGTTAAATGAAAGCAACAACTTTTTGCGGTGCCATGATTTATATAGGGTAGGAAATTGTCCGAAAAAAATCATGGTATATAACCAAAAGACGTTCGTCGTCCATATATAGAAAAAGAGCAAGGTGATAATCCCGATTAACGGGAGAATCAATTCCCTCTTTCGTTTTTCATCCTCTTGCAACATACGTTCTAATCTGACTGCATGGTCTACCATCGAATCCCCCTCGTTTAGTTTTATTTACGTATCCACCGTGATGACAACTCAATCCGGTTCGATCCCATTCTCTAAAATATTGATCGTCTCTTCATAACACTGCTTGCTATATGCATCCTCACGTTCAAGTAATGAACGGAAGAATGCCTCAATCAACTCTTCTTGGCGCAAACGGCGTGAAATGATGGTGCTTTGAATCGTAGAGATTGCGGTCTCCCGCAATGTATCGTCATCCATCCACGTAAGGAGTGTCATGACCAATTCATTTACATCGAGGACGTCTAATGAATTGAGCCATATGTTCGCACCAAATGTCTTTTCACTCGTTGCCTCACTGTAAAGTAAATTCTGTGCATAATCTAACAGTGTCTCCCCTTCAATCACTCCTACGAATGCATCGGTCTCGATGACGCGGAGCGCTTCAGTGAATTGCTTGAATGAATCGAATCGTACATCAATTTTTTCTGCCGTCGTATCGAGCAATGCAATTTTAGGAACTGCTTCATCTCGATAATCGAACATGAGAAAATAGTGACCATCGCCCGCGAACGCGATCAAGCGCTCATCCTCAACGCCCCACTCTTTTAGAAGAATCTTTGATTCAACTAACCCTTCATATAAGCTCACGCCCATGATGGAATCAATCACAATCGTATCGTCTAACCCGTTTAGTGTCACGGGTAATTCACGTTGCTCGATGAATCCCCCATTTTGAGTTCGAAGTAAGTCGATATAACTTTCCGGTAATTTCACGCCGAGTTGTGACTCGACATGTCTCAAGATCTCTTCTGTCAAATTTGGCAGCTTGTTCGTATGGTCGATATCATTCGTCCAGACAATCATTCAACGCTACACCCCTTTTTGATTTCGATTCATCAGTCCCAACAAACTTTCGACCACGTGCTCGTCATCAATTCTTAAAATCTTCCAGTCGATCCACGACTCAAGAATGAGGCAACTCGCAATCAGCGTCGCACAGCCGAGGCTTAACGTATCAAGCGATATGTACTTCAGTGCATAGAGCGCCATCGTCGATATGACACCAATCAAGAGGATAAACTGAATCATGCCTTTTAAATAGATGAAGCGCTGGTACGTGGATGAGTCATTGAACTGTAAAAACAACTGGATTTTATGCCATGTTGCCACCAGAAGCGGCATGAGCATCGCCGCACAAAAGATGAACAGGGACAAGCTCATCCTTGAATCATTGAACAATAACCAAAGCGCCGTCACCACACCAATCATGATTACAAGGATGGGACCTTTTCTAGTCCACGATTTGTCGTATAAGTATTCGATTCGTTCTTCACGCAACATTTAGCACACCTCCAAAAGTAAATTTCATCCAATTCACTCAATATGTTTATCTTAACAATCTATAATCGAATTTTCGAGGTTTTTCCATTAAAAAGGAAAAAGCATCTGACAGTTGTCAGACGCTGATTAATTCGAGTGCCGGCGAATGAGTCGGAATAAAAAGATTCCAACCATTGTCAACAATCCTAGATTCAAGATTGCCCATCCCATATCCATCACTTGTAACATACTACTCTCCCCTTCCATCTTCACTCTAATATAACTCAAATATTGGACTCACGGAGACGTTGATCACGTGCTTCACGTAATTCTTTACCTCGTACATGATGCGCATCGAGCGTATGCAAGATTCGATTGATGACATAAGGTGCCAGAATCGATAGCACACCAATCCCGAATAACCCGGCAATCGCGATGACGGGCGACAACGAGTCGGCATAATAGGCAGCCAATAAGCAGATGGTCAACACGAAACAGAGCCACTGGATCCCGAAGTCTGTATACACCAAACGTTGATAGCGCGCCTCTTCGTTAAAGGTGAGGAGCAGTTTTGTCTTCCGCCACTCGAAACAGAGATACGGAAAAAAACTGATGAAGACGATGAGCGGGGCGTACAGTCTGTACTGCGCAGCGATGAAAAATGTCATCACGACGGTCGCAATGGCGACGCCCCACCGCCAACGCCAATGACTATCGTCTTGTTTTAGCAACTGTTCAATTCGCTTCTCTTTCGTCAGCATATGTACTCCTTTCATACGAACGGTAGTGCTTTGTCACCTCATCTCGGGTCGGTTGGTCCGGGTCGGCTTGTCGTAGTTGCCGGACGGTCTGATAGTGGATCCATGCTAACATGACGATGCCTAGACCGATGATGGCCCATGCGATCAGTGGCGTTTGCAGACGACTGAAGAGAACCACCCCTGTGACCGCTCCAATCCAGTAAGAATAGAGGCGATACAAGCGTTTTGTGAGCGACTCGGCTTTTCCTGACGTCATGGTTTGCAACTGTTTACTTTCTTGACGTGTTAAATACATGAGTCCAATCGCTGCAAGCGTCGACCCGATCCCCCATATCCACCATGTGTCAAAACCGAGCACGAAACTGTTGCAGAAAATGAAGGTGGCAGTAAGCCAGACGCTCGTTTTTTGATGCATTTGGCGATATGCCCCGATATATTGAATTCGTTCTTGTTTCGTCATGACTCTTTACGACCTTTCCTTGAAATATCATCTAACGTAAGTTTCAAACGTTTCCGGTTTTCCCGGGCCCACTCGCTTGATGTGACGTGGTGTTCATCAAGCGCGGACTGTTTTCGGTCGATCCAACGCGGAATCAATATGAGACACGGTCCGCCGATCAGGAGCGTCCAACTCATCCACGGTAAGATATCGATCCCGTTGAAATGGAACCCAATCAAAATCATGAACCAGATCAAACTGCTCAACATGACAGCAAAATCGATTCGCAACAGGCGATGATAGCGTGTCGCTTCGTTGAAGGATTGCTGCAATATCATCTTCTTCCATTCAAGCCATGTCGTATAAAGAAGTGCGACACCTGGTAGGAGAATGCTATACGGGCTCCATGTCGAAAGAAAATAGATGGATACGCCTAGCATGATTACGCTCACGATGATGTGGAGACGGGTGAATCGTTTCTCAAACTGTTCAATCCGTTTAAGGCGTTCTGTTCTATTCACGATATGACTTCAATCTTTCACGAAATGAATTTTGATTTCACGACGCATCGGCTGCTCCGCGTCATACTGTGGAATTTGTCGGTCGAGCGTCTTCTGCACGAGATGCAGACAGATGACCCCGCTTAAGAAAACGATGACGAGCGACCAGACCGGCCAGTTATTCAGGACGAGTAGCGGGAAGAGAATCGCTAATAAGACGAATAGTCCCATTTCCGATACATATTGCCAGTCGATGATGCGCTTGGCTTGTTCCACGGTCGTCAATTTCTTGACGAAGCGACGCTCTTTTCCAATCGCGAACAACATGCCCATCAACGTGACCACTAATGGAATCGTATATTTTGAAGCACCTTCAGACTGAAGTGCAAGAAAGACAAACATCCCAGTCAGACCTGCCAGTCCCATTCTCAAAAAGAGCCAACGCTGTTGATAACGATAAATCGTATTGATTCGTTCTTGTTTGTTCATCTATTTCACCTCTCCATTCACTATACGGGATAAACATAGAAAAGTTCCGTTTTTTTACATTTTCATACCAAAGTCATGTTTCTTGACGATTCTATCTTCCTAATATATAGTTTAGTTAACTTAACTATATAGCGAATAAGGAAAGTATGAGGTTCTCGTATGGAGTTATTGAACAATTCTCGTTTTTTATTTACTTGGTTATCTGGGATGACACTCACGCTCGGATTTTCGATTTTCTTTTTGAGCGTCTCTTGGTTGACGATTGATGTATTGGAACAACCCGCCCTACTTGGGATTATTTTGACCGCCGTTTCGTTACCGCGTGTCATCATGATGGTTTTTGGCGGTGTGTTTGCTGATCGATTTCAAAAGAGTCGACTATTATTCTTAACGAATCTTGGACAAGGCGTGTTAATGACCCTTGTTGTCGGTCTTCATTTCGCAGACGCCTATTCCGCCACGGTGATTGTAGCCATCTCCATCTTATTCGGAATTTTAGATGGCATGTCTTACCCTGCACTTTCGTCACTCATGCCATCGATCGTACCCGCTCAACAGTTGCAACGTGCGAACTCCCTTTTCCAAGGGTCACTCGAGTTGATGTTCGTCATCGGACCATTCCTCGCGGGACTTCTGTTGACTTGGGGAAGCTTCGGACTGAGCTTCGGGATGGCGGCTACACTTATTTTCATCTCTGCTCTGTTGATCATGCCGCGATTGATTCAAGACCGTATTCCAAACGTCGCCGCGCTTTCAACGAAAGACGTGCTCGTCGATTTGAAAGAGGGCATTCGTTACGTCATGCGCACACCCGTGTTACGAAGCGGTACGTTCTCCATCGCCATACTCAACCTGTTCGTCATGGGACCGCTCATCATGAGCATCCCGATTCTCGTTGGTTCGGTGGACGGCACGGCATTCGATTTGAGTATTATCGAAGGGGGACTCGCCGTCGGGACATTTGTCGCGAGCTTCCTAATTTTATTTTTGAAGTCGGTCCATCGTGGGCGCTTCGTCTTCCGAGCACTGTTCCTGACACTCGGTGCATTCTTTCTGTACACGCAAGTTCAATCGATTCCGCTCCTCGCGGTCACGGCCTCGATGAGCGGATTCATGATTATGCTCGTCTATTTGCCGACGGTCACCATCATGCAGGAGCAGAGCGACCCTGACAAAATCGGTCGCGTCATGAGTATCATGTCGCTCGCCGCCTCGGGCCTTGAACCGATTGCGTTCGCCATCTTATCTGCGCTCGTCGCCCTGTCCGTTCCGATTCAGACGCTCTTACTGGCGTTTGGTATAATCGGCTTAGTGTGTGGTGTCCTCTTATATGTTCGGAGCGAGACGTTCCGACTGACGCCGTAAAGAAAGGATGAATAACACGTTGAATGAAACACGAAAGCAACAAGTCCTCACGATGTATCGCCAAATCGATGAGCTCGACTTGCTGTTCACGAAATATTTCACGGAACTGAACGAATTCGAGTTGAGTTATCAACAAGAACAGATGCTACTTCTCTTCAAGCGCCAAGAAACATGGACGACGACAGAGATCGCGACGAGAATGTCCATCTCCAAAAGTGCCGTCAGTCAGGTGCTCAAAGTGCTCGAGCAACGCGACTTCGTCGTTCGGAAAAAGAATCCTGAGAACCTTCGGGAAAGCTTTATCCAACTCGGGCAGAACGGTCTGGCGTATTCAAAACAAATCGATGCGATTGAAGAACGCCTCGCCGAAGAGATGTTCTCCGTCCTCGAAGATGACGAGATGAAGATGATCAACCGCTCGCTCGCGTTGATGATTCAGAAATTCAGATAAAAAGACAAATCGTCATTCGTAGACGATTTGTCTTTTTATTACAACAGGTTTTGAACAACTCGCTTCACCGACCGCAACGCCCCTTCAATATGTCCCCCAAACTGCGCATCCGTCTCCGAACCGATCAAATGGAGACGGTCCCCGAGCTCGATTGGACGGTAAGCCGGGAATGCCGTGAGCGGCATGAGGTCATCAGATGTCGCTGTCTCTGATTCTGTCGACCAATCCATATAATGAAAAGCCAGAAAATCATTCGCTTTCGGACCATATAACTTCTCCAGTTGCTCGATGACACGCGTCTTCACTTGTCCTCCCCCCAGCGCTTCTCGTTCTCCCGGTGACAGACGGAAGAATCCGAACAGCGCACCTTGACCGTCAACCGGTGAAGCGTCATGAATCTCTTGAAGCGGACCGACCCAACTCATCCCAAAGCCAGACAAGCCCTCTTCTCGCCAGAACGGTGTCTCGTATACAATGAGTGCCTTCGCCTGGGATGCCATCCAAGTCGGTGTCGTTTTGATCGCTTTTCGCGTTTGTGCTGACAGACCCGGTTCAATCGCTACATCCGCAACGAGACGAGGTGGAATCGCGAGAATCACGTCATCCGCGTGATACACCGCCCCATTTTGGAACGTCAATTGGACTCGGTCTGACTGTCGATCAATGGACGTGAGACGATGTCCAAGATGTATGATGTCAGCGGGCAACTTTGCAGAAAGTGCTTCTACTAAACTCGTCATCCCGCCGACTACACGTTTCGATTGGACGATGCTTTCCTCTGGTAGCACATGTCGTTCCGGTGCGGTCGTCGTTTGACGTTCGAGTACCATTTGTCCTGTCGTGTGTTGAACGAATGACTTGAGTCCGAGTGTATCCACGAGTTCAGAGATCGTCTTCTCCGTATCCGGCCAATACCATGTCGGACCGAGGTCAAAGCCTTCCTTCGTCAAGATGCGTCCACCAACTCGGTCACGTGCCTCGAAGACCGTGACGTCATATCTTTTTTGATGAAGCTCGCTCGCGGCATAAAGCCCACTGACACCAGCTCCGATGATGGCAATTGATTTCATTGTAACTTCTCCTTTGTCGTACGTCTCTCCTCGATTATACTGAGTTAGATGGCTTTACATATGCAAGAAAGGACGACATCAATTGAAAAATATGTTCTATTATCTATTCTTCCCTTATATCGTATTGATGCGCATTTTGTACCGTTTTATTCAAACTAAGGGTCGGATGACTGTGGCGATGTGTCTCGTTTCATATCCCGTATGGTCTCTATTTTTATTCGACCTCATTCAATGACCGACCGCAGTCGAATTTGTCATCATTATGTACGTATCAAGCGCTCTATATGTCCCTCATTTTTTCTTTGACACAGATGTGAAGCGAAGACGACCGAACGGGTACATCCCAATTGCAGAACGGCATCGTTAAGTCCAATCTATTTCATTCAGATAATCTAGAAGCTGTTGATTCGTGATGTCATCTTGTCTCAACAGTGTTTCCCCTTCCTCTACTCGCTGATCTTCCGGGAAATAGAGTTTTAGAATCGCCAAGCACGCTTCTACAGTCGTCGCAAAACTCTCGTCTTTTACGTTGATTATCAAATACCAACCTCGGATGACGCGCTTCACGATGGAGCGCTTCTCTAGATGAGACATCTGTCCACGAAGCAATTTCGACTTGGCTGCTTCAATCGAGGAAACCAAGTCCTGGTTCAACGCCTCACTCACACGAGCATCCGGCTTCATGCGCGGGAATTGAGTCGAGACATCTTCCGCGTAAACACACGTACAGAGATGTCTTAGCCAAAAGCCCCATTCAAAACGGTTCGCTGAATCCAGTGCCACATTCAGACGACCGATATCGTAGTCGATTTTGATGACTTCCGGATGTTCCGTTAGTAATTGCTCCGTCTGCTCCACCAATTCTGTGGCATCGATGTCCTCATGCACGAGCACAGTCAAATCGAGATCGGATTGCCCAGCAACGGCCGTCCCGCGCCCGATACTTCCGTAAAGGTATATGCTATGTAGCTGTTCACCGAATGCTTCTTTCACCAATTCGATTGCTTTATAGAGGACGGTTTCAAACTCAGGCTGTATATGACGGATGGACGTCTGGTTGATGACGTAACCAGCATCGTCCGTTCCAAGTCGAGTCGGCTTGTTCATGACACACCTTGTTCGACGAACGATTGGACACCGAGCACCTGGTGAAGATGAATCTGGTCGACAATATAGTAATATTTCGTATTCGTTTCGGGATATTCCTCAACGATTGCTTCGCACCATTCACGGTCGAACATCTTCTCCCACGATGTACGCAGTTCTTCTTCGCTCTCTGCCTCACGATTTTCAAAAGAAAGGAACCATCGATTTAAGGCGAATACCCAATACCCTGCTTCCAGTTCTAAAACGGCCTCATCGGGTAGCTCGACGGTCAAGACGACACCCGGTTCCCCAACCTCTAGAAAACCACCACGCGCGACGTTTGGTGGGGTATCACTAAGCCAAACGGGATCATTCCCATTCAGTAATCGTTTCGTGCGTTGCTCGTATTGGTCAGCCAGCCAATCATAGGCAGGTCGATGACTGGCATCATCCTCATCTTTAAACATGCCGTAGTTCGGGTCGCCAAATAAAAAGCCATTTCGCTTAGCGGCTTCCCATGCATCTGCGTGCTGATTTGTATAATAGATTGCCATTCCATCGACTCCTTTCAACTCTCTCTATTCAGTGTACCGAGAATATAGGATACAATGCCAGTGCCACTCTTTCGCTTTGGATGGATTTGGAAGTATAATGAAGACGTAGAAAGGGAGGCATATCTATATGAACGTCATCATGGTCTCATTATTCGGACTCATCTTCACGATTTTGCCAATCGCCGTACTGATCATCGGTATGTTGTGGATTCGTAATGTCGTCATACGCTCTGAGAAACGGGCTGACGAGCAACTCTTTATGGAACGTGAACGCTCGAAGCAGATGCAAGTATTGATCGAACGTCTCGACCACATCGAACAACAATTAGATTCGAACGCAAAACGCAGCTGACTTAAGTTAGCTGCGTTTCGTCTAATCACACTTTCCATTCAAACGACTTTGAACGAATGAGGCCTAGCTTATATCCGATACGCCACCCCATCCCTCTTACTCGGTCCAATAAACTGTCTCCCCGACCGACGAATGGCATGACAGCACGAACTTGGGTCAAATCAATTCGGTGAACGACGTGTTGATACACCAATTCAACATTTGGTTGGTCCGCGACGGACGCTTCGCACCATACTTTGTCAAATATACGTTCCCACGATTGTCGCACGAACAGTTCATCCGGTTCGTCTTCTCGATCATACTCTTCTAACGTCTCATATAATGGAAAGTTACTTAGCACATGGTGCCAATACGTAAACTCGGAAGCCAACACCTCTTCGTCTGGTAGTTCAACGGTCAACACCACACCTTGATTCCCTTTGCCAATATGTCCATCTCGTCCCAAGTCGGGGAACTCGTCCCAACACCAAATCGGATAGTTTCCGTTCAATGAGATTCCAATTCGTTTCTCATACTGTTCGACCATCCAATCATAGGGTGCTTTAAAATCTTCAACCCCTTCTTCCATGAATAGTGCGTGTTCGCCGTTTGCTTCAAGATACCCTTTCTTCAAAGCTTGTTGCCAAGCCCCTTCTCGTTGATGTGTATAGTAGATACCCATAACTTTTCAACCCTTTCACCATTCTTCTTCTGCTAGTTTATAAAATTTACGCAGAAACACTACGGCAAAAAAATAACCAGGTCATATTATATGATGGGTCTAAATGAGACAGGTGAAGATAGATTAATCAGGGACGAGGGACGACCATACTCCATCGATTCGTCGATGAACGTCTCCAACGTGCGCACGTTTTCCGTCACGACTTTGACAAGGTAACTATACTGACCGGCTAAGCGATGACACTCGATGACAGACGGCTGTTGACGACAAAATTCACGGAACGCCTCGCACCGATGTGTGTCATAAAGAATAAAGGCAGTCACGTGTTTGTCCATCTTTTCGGGATTGACGATGGCCCGGTAACCTGTGATGACTCCGCGTTCTTCAAGTCGCTTCACCCGTTCGGTCGCAGCAGGCGTGGACAATCCAATCTGTCGTCCTAATTCGGTCATCGAAATCCGGGCTTGTTGTTGCATCAATTCAAGAATATGGCGGTCTATTTCATCCATTTGTCATTCACCTTTCAAAAATAAAGTGAAACGGTACATAATCCGTTTTTTCTTAATTCATTCGCTGAAACTTCCGTCAAACCTCTATGTATCTGTATTCCTCCGTTGCATACACTTGAAGTAACCAATTCAAGGGGGAATCAACATGCAAACAACAGTCGTTCCATTACTCATCATCGATGTCCAAAAAGCCTTTCATGATCCAAGCTGGGGAAACCGCAATAATCCACAATGTGAAGAGAATATCGCGCGGTTGATTGAAGCGTGGGAAGCTCAAAATCAACCAATCATCTACGTCCAACATGTCACGAACGTTCCAACCTCACTCTTCTATTTCAAAAAAGACGGTCATTTGTTCCAAGACTTCATCCAACCTCGTGAACAAGATGTCATCCTGACGAAACAGGTGAATAGCGCCTTCATCGGAACGGACTTACAGGAACGACTCGAATCACTTGGTGCAACACAAATCGTCATCACCGGATTGATCACGAACCATTGTGTCGAGACGACCGCACGGATGGCGGGAAACTTAGGATTCAATCCAATCGTCGTCTCCGATGCGACGGCAACATTCGACCGTCAATCCATCACTGGGGCATGGATCCCCGCAGCGGTCATCCATGATGTGTCGCTCGCTAGTTTGAATGAAGAATTTGCATCGATTCAAACGACAAATGAGGTCATGAAAGATGTGTTACAAAAAGAAGTACAGTCCTGATGGATTGTACTTCTTTACTTTATGCGTTCGACTGAGGACTCGGATACTTCACTGCGTTTTTCACGAGCTTGTCTTCAATCGCTTTCGACACATCGATATCAGCAGCATGTGCGAACGTTAACGCGTAAATCAACACGTCAGCAAGTTCCTCTTCCATCTCCGTCTTTTTCGTCTCAAGCGCTTCTTCACTCGACACCCATTGGAATATCTCAAGGAGCTCGCTCGCCTCGAGCGATAACGATAACGCCAAGTCTTTCGGATTATGATGGAACGCCCAATCGCGCTCATCTCGGAATTTAATAACCTCGTCCATTAATCGTTGTACCTCATTCATATATACACGTCCTCACTTTTTATATTCAATCATGTTACCCACAGTAAAAACTCCACGTCTTACATACTCTTGAATCAATTGAATGGAAACCTCTTCCGATAAGTCTTCTAATTCAAGTACTTGTTTCAATTCTTCATGAAATGAAATCAACGTCGGTATTTTGTTTTCAAACTTATACGCCTTCTCGAGTCGAATCAGAAAAAATGAAACATCATGTCTCTTTCCGACTGGTAAATCATGCTTTAATAGGACGTATTCTAATTCAGTTTTTAACTGATTATGTAGTATTGAATCTTGCTCAATCACTCGAAGTAGAAGGGATTGAAGCATTTCAACTTGAGATTCTAACTCGAACATACGTGTCTGCATCTCTTCGAATTGCTTATCCATTAAATGAGTCACTTCCCTTCACTAATTCGTCATGTATCTTATTTTACCAAAAGATGTAACTTTCATGTGTAATCATCTTCCTCTTAAGCCCTTCTCTGTAAAATGTTATACTCCAACTAAAAAGGGAGGGATTCGGTGCTTACTTTCCAAAACGTCTCGGTGCGCCAACAAGACACACTCATTCTCGAAAACATTTCATTTACGATCCAACCAGGTGAGTTGGCAGCTATCCACTGTGGCGTCATTTCCCGAGAAATCATCTTCGGTCTCATCAGTCAGGAAATCATGACATTTACCGGGAACATCAACCATGCTTCAACGCTGTCCCTCTTCTCCATCCGGGACGGTTTATATGATCGACTCACCATCGAGGAGTATTTACGCTTCACCAAGCGTCTTTATGATTCATCCGAATCAGTCGAATCGGTGATGCAGCAACTCCAACTCACAACTTACCGCAAGCAACGCCTCCACCGTCTCAATCGTTCCCTTGTCAGACGAACACAGTACGCCGCGCTACTTCTCCAAGACCGTGACCTGTATGTGTTTGAAGAACCTGACCAAGACGTGGACCAAGAGACACGCCACCTTTTACGCGATACGTTACAAACATTGACGTCGAGACAAAAAGCCGTCCTCGTGTTAACGAGCAACATAGAGAGTGCGCTTTTCATGACATCGACCGTTTATCGGATCGATCATCGTCACTTGCGCCTGTTAGATGTGGAACCGGAAGAAGGGGATGAAACAGACATCTCATCTGAGGTCATCCATGTCCGTTTCGAGAAAATCCCGACGAAAGTGAATGAAAAAATCATTTTACTCGATCCTCCTGAAATCGACTTCATCGAGAGTCAGGACGGACAGTCGATTTTACATAGTCAATCGGATCAGTTCCCGAGCATCTTCACGATGAATGAGCTCGAGACGCGTTTGACTCCGTACGGTTTCTTCCGCTGCCATCGGTCATATCTCGTGAACTTACAACGTGTCCGTGAAGTCATCACCTATACGAAAAATAGCTTCAGTCTCGTCTTGGATGATTCAGAGAAGACGACGATTCCGTTATCCAAGACAAAAATGACAGAATTGAAGACGATGATGGGGCTCAAATAGTCTCCATTCACAGTTCTATTCGCTTCATTCAACTCCTGATAAGCGCCGTTTGTCGCCATTTGAATGCGGTCCCTTTTTATTCCTTATACGATAGAGGCAAGCAAGACGACATCGACAAGGAGGAACGGGAATGGAACCAATCATTCAAGTGAACGGGTTGAAGAAATTGTTTGGGAACGAGGAAGCATTACATGATGTGACGTTTACAGTTGGAAAAGGAGAAGTGTTCGGCTTCTTGGGACCGAGTGGTTCTGGAAAGACGACGACGATAAAAATCTTGACGTCACAACTCGCACAGACAGCCGGGGATGCTACCGTCTTCGGCGTGCCGGTCGCTGACTTGAAACAAGAACAGTACCGTAAACGCATCGGCGTGTTGACGGACAATAGTGGTCTCTATACACGACTTTCTATAGAAGAGAACTTGAGCTTATATTGTGACCTCTATGATGAACCAAAGACTCGGATCGATGAGGTATTGAACATGGTCAGCCTTAGCGGGGAACGGAAAAAGCGCATCGACAAACTCTCTAGAGGGATGTTGCAACGAGTGACGCTCGCACGCGCCCTTCTTCATGAGCCAGAGCTCCTGTTTCTAGATGAACCGACATCGGCTCTCGATCCCGTCAACTCTCGACATATCTATAAAGGGATTGAACGGTTGAAGGCAAACGGAACGACCATCTTTTTAACGACCCACGATATGCAAGAAGCCGAAGAGCTGTGTGACCGTGTCGCTTTCTTACATCAAGGGTCGATTCAACTGCTCGATGCACCGAACGTATTGCGCAGGAAATATGCGACAGGATCGATGCGAGTCGAATTGAACAACGGTCAGACGCATGAAGTGACACAAACCGACGAAAGCGCGGACTGGCTCCATAAACAAATGCGTGCTAAAAATATCGCGTCGATCCACTCCAATGAGCCGACACTCGGCGACATCTTTATCGAAGTGACAGGGAGGAAATTATCATGACTTTTTCAATGAAACGCGCACTCGCCATTTTCCAAAAAGACTATAAAGATTTGTCTCGAAACTTGTTCGTCTCGTCGACCTTGATCATGCCGCTCTTCTTCGCTGTCTTCTATTCGCGAATCGGTGACGGCGGCATCGATATCACGTACTTCGTCATCAACATCACGTTCAGCCTCGTCGCGATCTTTGTGCAGTGTGCATTGATTGCCGAAGAGAAAGAGAAGAACACGCTTCGCGGGCTCATGTTGTCCCCGGCGAGCACGCTCGACATCTTGCTCGGAAAGAGTGCTCTCACATTCGTGACGACGATGATCCTCATCGTAGCCTCGTCTTTTTTGATGGATTATGCCCCGCAAAATCTGGCTGTGATCGCCCTCGCGCTCATCGTCTCGACGTTCTTTTATATCGGAATCGGAACGATGTTCGGCTTGATGACGAAGACGGTCATGGAAGCTTCATTGATTGTCATGTTACCGTTCTTTTTCTTCTCGTTCTCACCGATGTTGTTGCCACTACAAGATCGTTTGGCCATCATCGGATTGCTAGAGTATTTACCGAACGTACTCTTGATTGACGTCGCCCATCAAGTGGAAGACGGTGCGAACTTCGGTGCTGTCGGGCTAGAGCTTGGGTTGCTCACTGCGTGGGCGCTTGCCGCATTCGTCGGTAGCGTCGTGATGTATAACCGGAAACAGACGGATTGAAAAAAGAATCGCCCGCGAAAAGGGCGATTCTTTTCATCTACACTCATTTATGTTCCGCCGGTGTCCAACGCTCCTGTTCACTCGACGCAGGATAATCAATTCCGTCCGGATAGGCAATCAGCTCGATGAGTGATTCCCATGGTGCCTTCCCGTATACACCTCGGTTATCTCCATTGTCTTCGACTCCGGCTAACGGATGTGGTTTCGATAACAACTGTCCACCCGCACGTTCAAAGCGCTGAGCCGCCTCTTGCATATCATCCACATAAATCGCGAAATGATGTAAACCGTACGATGAGATTCCTGTCGGTTCGGTTTCATTTACTCGCGCGACTTGAAACAATTCGATAGACGGTCCTGATTTGATTTGAAGCAGTCGCATATGGATGATTTGTTGTCCGTCTGGTAAGTCCAGTTGCTGCTCCGCCTCTTTCCCTTCCATCGGTTCATCTTCTGGACGTTGCACGTCATAGCAAATCTCAGCGTCGAACGCATCTTTCAAAAAAGTGGTTGCCTCCTCAATAGAAGGCACCGTCATTCCGATGTGATCAATTCCTCTGTTCATGATGAGTCCCCTTCCATTGTTGACGGATCCGATCCATCCACGTCATGACATCCCGTGAATAAAGTCGCGTCTCGTCAGATTCACCAGAAATGACACGATGCATCGCGTCGATTTCATAGCGTAATGCCTGCTCCGTCTCCCCGAGCTGAACGGTCTCAACCGAGCCATCTTTCGTGTACGTGATGGTCGCCTCCGTCGCACGAGGAAACGAATTGACGGTAATGTACCCCTCTTCTCCGGCGACTACTCCTTGCTTCGGTAACTTCGTACGCATCGCAAGGGTAATGTTCACCATTTGATCAGAACCCGTACGAAGGATCATACTCGATTGTTCATCGACCCCGGTTTTGTATGGCTTCATCGTCGTCAACACTTCCACTACTTCTTCGTCCAAGAAATTTCGAGCGAACGATAAGGCGTACGTCCCAATATCGAGCATCGCACCCCCAGCCAATTCCGGATTGAAGAAACGGTTGGACGGATCATCTTCTTTATAACTGCCAAACGTCACATGAATCATATTGACTCGTCCGATTGCACCTGCCTGCACACGCCTTCTCAACTCTTCAAAGAGTGGCATATGATAAATCGTCATCGCTTCGAGCACAACTACCCCTTGATCATCAGACATACGATGAATATTCTCGAGCTCTTCACTGTTTAGTGTGATGGCTTTTTCGCAAAGGACATGCTTTCTATGTGCGATGGCTTGTTCCATCATCGAATAATGGAGGTGATGAGGTGTCGCCACGTAGACGATGTCGATGTCAGGTGAAGACAACATCTCATCTAACGTTTGGTATACATGTCTCACACCATATTTTTTCGCAAATTGCTCAGCTTTTTCTACATCTCGTCCCCACACTCCGTAGGCAGTACCATCTGATTGTGCGAGTGCTTGAGCGAATTCTGTCGCAATCGCACCTGGTCCAATGATTCCCCATCGCTTCATTTCACTTCCCCCGTTTCTGTTGAATAGACGACCGTATCCTGATGCGATGCAACGATGACGTGCGTGACGACATCTGTGAACAAGGACGTATCAACCACGCCACGTACTTGAGATAACTGGTGGTTCACCTCAATCGGATCTTCAGACGGGTGGACGACCACGTCGAGTAATCGGTTCCCGTTCACGGTCACCAAGGCCCCGTCACTGTTTAAACTTTGACGAACTTGTAGAGATTTCACCCATGGGAGCTCTCGGACTTTCTCGCTCACATAGGTGAATGCTTGTGGAAGAACTTCTAAGACAACCGGATGATCAAACGTCAATCGTTCAACAAATTTAGAGTCATCCACCAGTAATACATATCGCGTCGCCATTGTCGCAATGAGTTTTTCTTCCGTATGAATCCCGCCTCCGCTCTTCAAGGCGTGATGTCGTGTATCGACTTGGTCACACCCGTCAAAGGCAAGGTCGATCAGCGAGACATCCCCCGTCTCGACAACCCGAAGCCCTTTTTCCAAACAAGCGCGTCGTGTCACAAATGAAGGTGTCACGATTGTCACGTCCAGTTCATTCGCATGAATCATATTGATGAGGTGTTGAATCGTACTGCCACCCCCAAGACCGATTGTCATCCCCGATTCAATCCAAGGTAGCGCGGCTTCAGCACACTTTTCTTTTACATCCATCTGTTCATTCCCCCTGTAACAGTTGTTGGGCCGTACGATCAGTTGTCACGATGACATCAATCAACCGATGCTCGGCGGCGACTCGAATCGCATCTACTTTCTCACTTCCATAGGCTACCCCGATTTTAAGTGGGACCTTTGCGAGTTGTTGGTGCTCGATATGGACCGTTCTATCTGATAAGGACGTCGTCATGAGTTCCCCGTTTTGATTATAAAAATTCGAACAAATATCCCCGACGATTTGTAGGTCGTTCATTTCCTCGGTGAACGTCTGGCCATAGAAGGCCAACCAGTTGGTTTCTTGGTTCAGTTGGGATGACCCGATCCCAAAGAGGGCGATGTTCATCCGACCCCAAAGCTCCACGACTTCTTGAGCATGCGTCGACTGGGTTAGCGCTTGTTTGATGGCGACATTCGGTAAAATAGCAGGAACGTCGATTAGTTTAGAACGCCCACGCCATTTTCGTGAGGCGTCATACGCTAACGTGTTCGCATGGAAACGACTTTCGAGCTTTCCGTCCGGACCACCGATGAGCGGGACACATTGTATGCTTGAATATTCATCTTTCGGTGCGAGTGATTCAACAACGGCTGCTAATGCCGTCCCCCATGAAAAACCAATCACATCATCGTCGGTCACAATCGTCTCGACATATTTGGCACACGCTTCCCCAATACGTTGTAATGTCTCTTCGCGTTGCCCTGACTTTTCAGGTACAAGGATGACATGTTTTAGACCGAAACGCTCTTTCAGTTGGGCTGCTAAGTCAATCGATTGATAGCGATCATAATCGATTTGAAACTTCACGATTCCTAATTCCCGAATCCGTTTCAACATGCGGCTGATGGTTGCCCGATTGACATCGAGCGTCTCTGCAATCTGATGTTGTGTTTGATTCTGTTCATAATACAAGTGTGCTACTTCATAAAGCCTCTTCAGTTCTTCTGACATTCAGTCACCCCCCCTTTGCACAAATGTACACCTAAATGAACATTTGTGCAAATTAGAATATATTGATTTAAATCAGACAAAAAACGCGTCACGATCGATGTCGTGACGCAGGTCTCATATTCAAACGATTTATGGAAAAGGATTATTCTCATCGCTTAGTCGGATTCGAACTAGAAGAAAAATGGAACAAACAGAAGACTCAAATAGCCTAATGTAAACAGACGCTGCGTTTCACCAGAAATATATTGTGTGTGTCCACAGTTCGAACACGCCTTTCCGTCTTTTGAAAACCCGAGTGACCATACCTCTCTCGCTTTCCATCTATACCGACAATTCGTACAACATGGCGCCATCGAAGTACCCCCCTTTCTTACTCATTACGAACAAAAGGGAGGGAAGTTTCACATTATCTAATTCTACATACGATGATTTTGTAATTTCTCTTTCTCATCTATCCTGTACAGAACAACGTATCTAAAAGAAATGACAACCAAGTAAACATACTTCCAGTCAACTTGCTATTCTTAAGGACTATAAAGATATACGCTGCTTCATATATTTTTGTAATTCAGGATCACAACAATACACGTAACACCCCTTCATCCCACGAGTCATTAATGTGCGATACGTATTTTTCACGAGCCGATTAAGAGCGTCCATTTCATTCTTTTTCGGTTTTGCCGGTCTAGCGCCACTATCTTTGAATTCTTCCCGCCGTACAATCAATTGTCTTGATTGTGGATCATAACCTAAATCAGGACCTATGATTACACCTGCATATGTCATTTCTAAGCCCTGTACTGTATGGATACATCCAATCTGTTCTCTTCCATCTGGATGGATTGCCCAGTCTAGACGTTTCGAATCATTCCAAGGCATTGCGAAATCATGCTCGGGAATCTGTACATCTGCAACAAGCTGTCCATCTATTCGTTCTTTCGTCCAACTCCATGCATAGCCTGCCGTAACGCGACCATCACGTTTCGACACGACCTCATCAATTAATTCCTGTGGTGAGTCTAGCACTTGAATGTCATATGACCCGTCTAATTCTATTATCTCTTCATTGTTAAAGATTCCATTCACCCATTCAATATAGTTACCTGAACCACCACACCGGAATTGAGAATCCAATGTTAATTCGTGAATAATTGCATTTTGTTTTTTGGCCTCCTCTTTAATCAACGAATAGGACCCAATATCTTTCTTCGAAATCATTTGCTCATCGTCAATGAAGAAAACACTCATTTTCGCACTTCGAATAATTTGAGTTGCTTGATTCTCTCCTTCAATTTTTCGTTGCATATGTCCATGATTCTTTAATCGGTGCGCCTCATCACAAACTAGTACGTCAATTTTATTCATTTGAGTATCTACGTAAGAACCAGAACCTTTAAACATATCTCGAATTTCAATCATGCTCTTTTGTCTTACCAGTTTTTTTCGTAAGACTTCTCGGAAAGCTGCATTCGGCGTAATATACTCGACTAATGCCTGTTCATTCATGAGTGCCTTTAGAGCATTTAAACCGATTACAGATTTGCCAGTTCCCGGTCCTCCCTTAATTAATACAACATGCTTCTCGTCTGTATGTAACACATGCTCAGTATAGATCGTTAAAATCTGTTCATAGGCAACTTTCTGTTCATCTAACAAAATGAACTCTTCGTTCCCCTCAAACATTAGGTTTAATGTTTCTACTAATTTTTTGGAAGGTCTCAGTTTTCCTGTCTCAATTTCTGACGCGATTTCTGACCCTTGACCGGCACCGACTCGTTTAGTTACATAATCTTCCAAATGAAGGTCATCCATTTTGAAATAAATCGGTGCTTCCTTGTAATAATGGCTGTATCTATCATTCAATAAAGGTTCATTTTCATGTTTCCTTGACCGAATATAATTATGTAAATAAGCGCATGAATCAAGTGTTATATCAGACTCGATCGGATCTACCGATTCGAGATAATTTTCTAAGTACCGGCGATACGATAAAGCTTGATAAGAAGGGTGGACGGTCGATTGGGTTCTACCGTGAAATGCGGTTTGGACGATACCATCTCCTTCAGCGAGATCAGCCTTTGTCCATTGCTTTAGTTCTATAATAATTGCATTTTTTTGACCATTTGTATCTTTCCCCGCAATAATAAAATCAATTCGTTTTTGAGTTGATGGTAAATTAAACTCAAGAAGAATATTTACGTCATCAGGTATCGAATTTCCTCGAATGACTCGCATCATTTCTGAAAGTGAGTTTTCCCATGAAGTCATCTCGGAAGCACTAACGCGTCGATTCATTTTTTCTTCGATGTTTTTACTAAGGATATAACTAATTTCTTTTTCTAAGATGTGCTCTACAAACATATACTTCGGTTCGTTATAAATGATCATCGTTTCCGCCCTTTTCTACTTTCAAATTGAATACCATCTTCTCCACCAAAGCCTCCTGATACCCGGCTAGTTTCACTTGCCGCAGCTCATCCACCACGTTTTGCAGTTCCGGGTCCACCACTCGGTCTAACTTTACGAGTCGTTCCACAGACGAGTCGACACTCGGATTGCTCGCCACATAGCTCTCTAAATCCATACACCAATAGTCAAGCATCTCGCCGTAACGCTCTTTTAACCGCGCCGCCATCTGTAGTCCTTCTGGGTCAAAGTCTCCTGCGTACTTCAATTGACAACCTGATGCGACTAACATGTCCAACAAGAGATAAGCAGCGAGTTTAAATTGACCGTGCGTACAGACGATCGGTGCATCTGGGACGTCATCGAGTAGACTCGAGAACACCCCAGAATTCTCCACAATCCATACAGTATGCCCTCGACTTGGTTTCACTCGATTCACGCGCAATAGTTCCCGCATCGGTACGTTCAATACACTGTGAGTCTCCATCGCCCCTCGCCACATCGGATGCCTCGCATCATTCTGGTCTGCCACGAGATTTGCACACGTCACGAAATTCGTAATGTCATCACGAAGCAGTTTAAACTCGAGCAACAGTTCGTTCACTCGCTCCGTGTCACTCGGCGGCGGTCCCCCTTGTCCGCGTTTGATGTGGAGGACGTGAATCCACATCCGTCCTAAATCAGTCGTTCGATCGAACGCATGTGGATTGCCGAGGATACGTTGTCCAAACATCGGAAGGCGTTCGTAATCTAGCGGGAGCCCCTCTAACGCTTTCACCAGTTGGGCACAGAATAGATGAAAGTCATCCGTCTCAAGCATCCGATTGATCCAGTGCGTATCCGCCGTACGTTGTTGCAAGTAAGTGAACCAAAACGCGAGGCTCGGATATATCAATGCGAGTTCTCGAAACCGTTCCGCTCGCTCTTTCTCCATTTGAGCAAGTGCTTCTTGTTTCGTCACGAGTGACTCTCCAAAGTAGACTTCAAGCAACTCGACCAACGTCACCCCTTCAAACTTGGTCGTCTGCAGTTTCTTTTCAAACGCACGCAGTGTCACCGTCTTTTTTAAACGGATGGCGGAAACATCTTCTCCAAAAAAGCGAGCGATTGCCTCGAGTTCTTCTTCTTTAAAGGTTTGAATCGAGACCGATCCGCCGACTTTACCGAGCGAGGTGTATTTCTTCCGAAATTGTGTGAATAAACGAAAGAATCCTGTTGACGCTTTAAAGTACTGTGCGGCTTCATCGACTAGCCGCTTCATTGAATCGACTCTTCTTTTGCATACCGCTTTTCCCCATCCCACACGTAGTGTAAGACCGTGACGAAGTCCGCATTCTTCGGTCGCAACAACTCACAAACGGAAAGAGATGAAATCGTATCATAGTCCCCCCACAAAATTTGCGAGTTCATAATGTAGTCAAAGCCAAGTTGCTCGACAATCTCAAACATCTCACGGATGTTATTCTCATCGACCCCGGCAAACGCCTCATCGAGCGAGATGATATACGGTGCCGTATCCGCTGCTTCTTTATACCGCGAATAACAGGCAGCGAAGAGCGGGATATACATCGCCATCGCTTTTTCTCCACCGCTGAATTTAAAAAAGTGGTTGTTCGATAAATCACGCTTCGGTTCATTCGTTCGTTCAAAGTATAGGATGAACGAGAACCATTTCCGATAATCGAGCACTTCTCGGAGCACCTGTAAGAGTGTTTGTCCGTCTCCACTCTCTTTGATCATCTGTTTCGCCTTATTCAATTTTGAACGGAAGTGACGCGTGATTCGCTCAAAGTCTTCGTCTTTCAGAAGCTTGGCATCTTGTTTCAAAATATGGACCAAGTCTTTCGTGTCGAGCTCTTCCTCACTCTGCGCCGTGCGTGGTTTCCATTTGATTGAAAATGTTAATCCTGACGATGTATTGCGACTCTCCATCAACTTATTCATTTCTCCAGTCCATTCTTCCGCACGACGAATGCGAGAACGGAGTTTTGTTCCGACCGATTTGAAAAGGATTTCTTCGTATAACTGTTGATCACTTTCGTTCAAAATGCTCTCTTGGCGTTCGAACTCTTCTTCAACCGTTCTTTTGACTGCCTGAGGACTCGCCTGTTGACCGCGTAAGTCGAGCGAAATGATACGTCGGGTTGTTTTTTGTTGCCACGTTTCGACCTCTCGTTTGAATCGGTCGTCGACGTCATTCATCCACTCTTCAAGTACTGGCTCTTCAGTAAAGTTTCGCATCCGATATTCCATCAAGTCGTTCTGTTGCTCGATGAACGCTTTCGATAACAATTCGTCCGCTTTCGAGGCACTACTTATGAGTCGCTTCTCATACGCCACTTCAATCTTCCGAGCCAACGTGATCGGGTCGTCATTCTCCACTTCTAAAGAAACGATCCCTCGTTTCCATTCTGCTTTTAGTGCTGTTTCCCAAGCTTCTCTCATCTGTACTGACAAGATGTGGTGGTTTTGCTTTTCATCTAACTTAGTTGCGTCCGCATCGAACTGCGCCTTTCGAGTCGAGATGAGCTGTAACGACTCTTGGAACTCTTTTTCGATTCGCACCAAATCTGCTTGAACGGACTGGATCTGGCGACGGATATCGTCAGCACCTTCTCTCGCCAACTGTTCTTCGATTATCGCAATGTTCTTTTGAATCCGTTCCATCCTATCTTCGAGTTCATTTAGTTCACCCATCAATTCGATGAGATCTTCTTCTAATTCTTCAATATTCTTTTCTCTCATAGCGAGTTGTTTTTGCGATACCATCGCTTTTCCATGTTGAAATTCCACATCACGCAATACATCCTTATAAAGCATCATCGACTGCTTCGCATGTTCGAACGCCACTTGGTTTTTTTCCAAATTGAACGGTTCGGCCAACGTATACACTTCACGCTTCAACACGCTGAATCGTTCACTCGTCTGCTTTAACAGTTCTTCGATTTGACGGCATTGACGCTCCTTAATCTTAACCTCGAATTCGACATTCTGAATCTGTTGATAACCTGTCCGCAAATCGCGGTCTGACGGAAACATCGCCCATGCCGCACCCGCTAATTCAATGTGCTGACGCAACTCCGCTTGTTCTCCGCGCAACGTCATGCGCTCGATTTGAAGTTGTTCAATCTCAGACTGCAACTGTTCGATCTTTTCTTTGCGATAACGTTGTCGGGCAGCTTGTCCAAGGAATCGAACGCGCTCGACAGGTACCGCATGTCCTTTTAATTGTCCGAGTCGATACGTTCCGTCTTCTCCAATCGCTGTCTCCCCATCATCCATGAGGATGCTTCCGAGTACGTCGTCAATCCGGTCTGAAGTGATTCCTGTTTCTCCTGGGCTAGGTTTTAAATAATCCGCTAACGTGTGCACCATCATTTGAGGTGCCGGTAATAAGACTCGATCATGCGTGACGTCTACCTTGGTAATGAGGGCATCTAACATCCCACTGTCAATCAATGCTGCCTCAATTCGTTTTTGAACGTCTTCTTCTACCCCGTCTCTAAATTCAACGAGCGCATAGAGTGGTGCGAAGATGACACCATCATCCCGCATTCGTTCCCGAGATTCCTTTGTCGCCGGATGAGTATCGGGTTCAGGATCCGTTTTTTCTTTCCATTCAGATAACATCGTCTCAACGTTTTGAATGTCCTTCTGAATCGTCTCTTCAGATGCTTTTTTGGCTGCGGCTTTTTCACGCAACCGATTTTGATAATGGACCACGGACGGTTGAACGAGTCGGGATACCTCCTCATACGTTGACGGTTCATAGTCATTACGCAGGGCGCGCTCGACTCGACCAATCGTCTCCCCTTCGATATCAAACTCAGGATGCGCTTCAATCCATTGATAAATATTTGCGAGATGACGGTCGAGATCTTGCTCGAACGTTCGCTTCCAATCATTCAGTTCGTGTTTTTTCTGATCTCGCGCTTGTTGTTCGTCGGCGAGTTGTTTATTTTCCACTTGAAGTCTCTGTTTTGTTTCTTCAAATGCTCGCATCTGTTCGACTATTTTACCGAGCTGTTCCGTATGTTCGTTTACTTCCTGTTTCCACGTGGCAAAATCAAAACGTTGCTTGAGACGCCGATAATCGGAGACGTTCAATTCATGACGGTCAAACGCCGCCTGTTCCGCATCATATGCCATATCTTCAATAAGATCATCAATCGTTTGAAGCGTCGTACGATAGTTTGACTGTTCTTGATCTTGCTGCTGTTTCGCATCGAAAATTCTATTGGCCGTCTTCAATCGACGGTCTTCTTGACGCTGATGATTGCCCTCGATCTTTTGTAACGCTTCCTTTTCATCCTTCAACTCGTTTTCTAAATTCCAAACTTTATGTGATGCCAAGCGTTGACGTTGACGTTCAGCCGTCGCTTTGTCTTGTTCAAGCTCTTGAATAGACCGCTTTAACGTCTCAATCTCATGCGTCATTGAGGCTTGGAGTTCACGTAATTCCTCAAGTTCTTGCGCCTCTATCGTCTCTCGTTCGGTCGCCATCCGGTACTCAGCAGCGATGTCTGCCATATGACGCTCGTTATAGACGTCGTATGTATGACTCAACTTTTTTAACGCCTTCAGCTCACGTTCGAGCTGTTCAAGTTGTTGCTTCGTTTGATCCATCTGCTCAATCGTATCGGACAAATGACGTAAATCTTCATCTGACAACGGCGGAAGCGCCGCCTCGAGAATCTCGTAAATGACGGTCGGTCGGAAGTCTTTGGACAGCTTTGGACTACGCAATTGAATGAGCAACTTAATCAACTCTTCATACGCATCGATTGATTCGAATCCGAACACATGCTTATTGACGAGTTGCATATAGTCGCCTTGTGTAGTTACAACCTTCCCGCCGTCTCCGATGACCCGCTCCAGTTCGACCCGCGAGTATGGAATTTTACTAGTCTGCGCCCCTTGACGGTCTCGCTTATATAACTCCATATCAATATTGATTCGTCGATTATCCGTGATCACAAATCCCCAAAATTTAAGTAGCTTCCCACGTTTTGCTTGGAGTCCGATCCCTGTCGTCACATATTGATTCGTCTCGGCCTTCTTGTATTCGGTAAATAGATAGCCCGTTCGTTCTTCACGGTCGACGACTTCCTTCTCACCGAGTAAGTAATCTTCCATTCTACGGGCCCTTGACCCGAACGGATCGAGCCGGTCCGGTGACTTCTTCCCATCGAGTAGTACCGGTAGAAAGCTCTGCATTGTCACCGATTTCCCTGACCCGTTACTCCCCCGGAGCAACAACTTCCCATCTGAGAAATCAAACGTTTCTTCTGTGTAATACCAAAAATTGAGTAAGCCCGCTCGGTTCATTTGCCAACGATTTTTTGCTCTCATTGATTCATAATCTCCTTTACGAATTTTTCTGGATAATAACCTGTCGTTCGACCGAATCCGGATTGAATGACGAGTATCCCTGAATCCGTCTCCACATATCCGAACTCCCATTCAAGCAAAAGAGAGACAAGTTCGTTCGCAATTTTTTTAGGGGAATCTTCCCGATATTGTTTCGCCCAACCCAATCCCCACTCAAGCTGAACCGCCTCGACAATCCGTTCGAATTCGAGCATCGTGATTCGAATCTCCCCCATCTCGTTAACGGGCAAATTACGTTTCCGAATGTGATCCGCTACATGCAAAGCGACACTCGTCACTCCTTTTTGATTCGGGAATAGCGTATACCGCTGTTTTTGTTCAGGCAAGACCAGCATCGCCGCATTTTTGAACACTTCTAATCTGAAGGGTGTATATTTTTCAAATTCATCTGTTAATCGGTTTCGTAAGTTTCGTATATAGGCAAAATCCGGATCGTCTTTTGACTCTCGATACACGATAGGCGAGAACATGAGTTTACGATATACACGTTTGCGACGTTCGTCTTCTTTTTGACGACTCCATTCACTCGTTAAGATGTCTTCCATCGTTTCATAGTTAAACAAGTCTTCTGGATAGGAACGCATAAAATAGCGTGCGTGGACACTCACTTCGTATAACACTTCTTCCGTCTCATTTGTCGCAAACAGATCGACATCCCCATCGACCGCTCGAATCAATTTCAATTCATCCAATTGCTTTAGAACACGTACGAGTGATCGTCGGTGTCGATAATTCGTCCAATCGAGTGGTAAGTCACCTGGATACATCTCCTGAATATCTTCTGTGATATGTGACAATAAAAACTGTTCGTCAACTGATTTACTTTCGGTAAATGCGAGCGCACAACAAAAAATAGCGTAGTCCATCGGTTCAGTGAACGCCTGAATGCCCATCCATGGTTTCGGGTCGACCGGTAGTTTCTCGAGTTTGATGAAGTGTTGATGAACAATCAAATCAAAACCGAACTTTTCTGTCACGTATCGCTTCAGCTGATGTTCACGTTCACGAATCTTTTGATAAACAACAGGTTGCTCGGTTCGTAATACCCAAAATTGTTCGAATAGAATTCCGAGTGCATCCTGCATCCGTTCATCTACTTTTCCTTCCTCGCTCATGACATCACCTCTTCATCAATAAACTGATACTCTACGTTCGGCATCTCAAGCGAACCGTCTGTCGCTCGCAAGACGACACGTTCTTCCTCAACCATTACTCGCACGCGTCCACCGTACTCTGTTTTGACAATCCGGTCTTCTCGCACCATTGCTTTACCGAGCCAAGACAACAATAGTTTTCGTACATGCGGCTCAATGACCGGAAGAGTTTTGATTGAAATGACACCTTCCTTGATGTAGCGTTCAATAGATTCTCTTTCCTTTTCGAGTTGCCTTAGATGGAGTTGTCGCATCTCTGCAATCTGAACGGATCGATCGATGATGGCCCCCGCTTTGGTTGACTCTTTATATTGTTTCGTTCGAGGTTGTGTCACATGTTGCATGGGTGCCTCATCCCATATATCTACATACATATCATCAGTCGGGACCTGTTCTCCGTAAAGATGACGTGTATGAAAGACGCCGAATATGACCGATGACAGCCGATGGGCTTCCTCAATCGTCTCGATTCCGTCGAACCAAGTTGCCAAATGCTCATAATCGCGACGCCTACTTCGGAATTGTTGTTGCCGTTCGCTCATTCGTTGCACCATTCTTGTGATTCTACGGATGGCTTCATTCGTTCGTTCCTGCAGACGTTCAAACTCACTTTCGCCATGTGTCGTCCCGAGGAACCATCCTCTTAAGTTTTGCCACTTTTCCATCAACTCTGTGCTTACATCTTTCTGATCTTCTTCCAGACGACCTGCTTGATGTTGATGATTCATCACCTGTTGAAGAAATGGTGCCATCCGTTTTGTGGTTAATTCGGTTAATACATCCTGAATTTGCATCGCTGTTCGTTGCAAGGCGATGATGAAATCCCGTAAGTAGGTTGTGAAACGGTCTTTATAGACAAGAAACGCCTCTGTTTTCATCTTTTCAATCACTTTTTCACTATGGATATAGGCCATATAATCCGAAGTATTCTGTGTAATTTCTCGGAAATATACCATGACATCATTCCAAAGTTGCGCGCATTCTTCATTGGATTGCCCACTCGCCTGTTCAATTTTCTCAAGTACTTGATAAAGACGTTCAAACCGAGTCTTCTCAAGCGAACCACCGAAACTGTCCCCAAGTTGCTCTAGTTGAATCATCATCCGTTCGAATTCGACCGTGTAAGGGGTGCATTGATAACGGAAATTCTTTTTCTTATACTCTTCAATCGTTCGAGCTTTTCTGTGTTCTTGCGTCGCAATGATGTTGCCCCACTTCGTAAGTGAATCTAAGTCTTGGTGAAGCATATCCATTGTATATTCCTGAAACTCTACGAATTGTTGAAGATGTTCATAAATCTCTTCTGGATATAGAAACTCGCGCATCCGTTCATGCTGTATGTAGAAATACCGTAATATCGGACGATAGCTCCATGCCTTTTCTGCCGTCAAATAAGTCGCTTCTTTGATTTTTTTCTGCAAGTCTCGTTGCATGAGGTGGCTCCTCTCGAGTAGTATCTATCATTAAGCATAATACAGATCCGTGAGAGCGGAAATAGAAAATCCCTATTTTTGGAAGGTGATAAACATTTTTGTGCTAGGTCTATGAATGACAACTAAAAAAACCTAAAAATTCAGCATTGAACTGAATTTTTAGGTTATCCCAAAATTAATTCTGTTTTATCAAAAGTATTCTTTATTGATTTTATATTTTTGGTTAGGACTCGTCGGCTTTCCCGGAATCGTTCGATTGACGAGTCGTAGCTCAATTAAAGGATTTAAAACACTTTTTCTAAAAGTTACAGGATCTTTTAATCCAACGACTTGCATGAGATATTTTGAAGTATACGCTTCGCCGTTTTCTAAATAGTGCACTAATGCTCTCTGAGAATCACTTAAGTGAAGCAGATTCAACATCGCGTCTAAATCTCCTTGACCATCAATTTGCACTTTAAAGATGTCTTGATTCGAGATGATAGGAGATGATCCATACATGATTTTCGTGTATTTAAAAATTTTGTTAACACCCGATCCTAACTCATCAATCAACCCTAAAATGTTAAAAACTCTGGCGATAGTCGGATTTTTTGGATATGGCGCAATCATTCCTTCAGTGATGATGCCTGGGTGAATCGGTTTGTTCGCATTCTCAAAGGTTAAATGATCTTCGTACACAGTGATTTTCGATACAAAAGCATTCGAATATTCCCGATGAACAAGCATATTTACTATCAGTTCTCTGAACAAAATGTCCCGGATATTAATTCGCTGGTCACCCTCTAGATGGAATTTGTCAGACGTATGCTTCTTAATAAAACTCATCAATCGACTATAACTCTCAATCAAATTTGTTCTTATGTTTTCACGATCGTCATATCGTTCTACGTCTTTCTTTTTCACTAGAGCATCAATTCTAAAATATGGAAGTACAGCAGAGATAACTTCGTCTTTACCGAATGTGATGACAGCTGCCAAGGTAAAACCTTCTTCACCAGTTGTATAATCTTTACTATACATACCTAAAGATTTAAGGATTTCAAGGCGATCAAACGTCGTCCAAGCTCTATAATCTTCTTGTGCTAATGCCGTTTTTCTCAGTTGCTCAATCAAATCGATTCTTAAGTCATCCATGCTCACATGAGAGAAGATTTTTCTCTCGGTATAGTCAGCTTGTTTTCGATTATACATTTGTTGTACTTGAATCGTATTATGTGTAATGTCGATATCAGCGTCTTCATTTCGATCGTAAATTTTTGTACGGTTCAATCGATGAACTTGAGAACTACTCGGTACAAAGATATGTAAAATCGTTTTATCCTCGATTTGATACTCCTGTATATCAAGGTAGAGAGGCGGTTCAATTTTTTGAGCTGACTGAGTGGTTGTTACAAAGTCTTTTTTCATTTGTGCAACTGCTCTGGGATCAACGCCAGTGATATTACCTTCATCAGACACTCCTAAATAAATATTTCCCCCTTGTCGATTAGAAAAAGAGCAAACTGTGTCGTATAGACTTTTTGGGAGTTTATTATGCGCCTCTTTGAATTCGATTGTAATACTTTCATTGCCCATACTAATTTCTTCTATTAGCTCTTTCCTCATCTTCCGCTCCCCTTACCGGTTTCTTTGTTATTTTTCACAAATCGTAACAATCGATGCAAGACTATTATACCTTCAATTATTTTACCATTGGGTTCGCAAAAGTTTAAAATCTTCTTGTTTCCTCTAACATAAAACGATTGTTATTTAACTCAATTAGGTCAGTAAGTAAATGATAGCTTGGCTCAGCTTAGTGGAGCTTGATGGGTACTTGATGGCTCCTTTGTTCAGCTTAGCGGAGCTTGATGGGTACTTGGTGGCTCCTTTGTTCAGCTTAGCGGAGCTTGATGGGTACTTGGTGGCTCCTTTGTTCAGCTTAGTGGAGCTTGATGGGTACTTGGTGGCTTCTTTGTTCAGCTTAGTGGAGCTTGATGGGTGATAATAAACTAAGGATTTTTTTAGACTTTCATATAAATGGTGTTACGCTTTAAAAATTAGTGTTAAACATAAAAAAACCACCCACCAGCTTTCGCTGATGAATGGTTCCTGTAAAGGCGTATGACTTACATCATGCCGCCCATTCCACCCATGCCGCCCATATCAGGCATTGCAGGAGCGTCTTTTTCAGGCTTGTCTGCGATGACGGCCTCAGTTGTGAGGAACATCGCTGAGACAGATGCTGCGTTTTGGAGCGCTGAACGCGTCACTTTCGCCGGGTCGACGATCCCGTGTGCGATCATGTCGACGTATTCGCCAGTTGCCGCATTGTATCCGACACCGACTGATTCGTTCTTGAGTTTCTCGACGATGACCGAACCTTCTTCACCCGCGTTTTCCGCGATTTGACGGACCGGTGACTCAAGCGCACGAAGGACAAGTTTCACACCAGTCGCTTCATCCGCTGTCACTTCTGCAAGCAACGCACGAACGGCCGGGATAACGTTGATGAACGCCGTACCACCACCTGCGACGATTCCTTCTTCAACGGCCGCACGTGTCGCGTTGAGTGCGTCTTCGATGCGGAGTTTACGCTCTTTGAGCTCAGTCTCCGTAGCTGCACCGACTTTGACGACGGCTACGCCGCCTGCGAGTTTCGCAAGACGCTCTTGGAGTTTTTCACGGTCGAAGTCAGACGTTGTCTCTTCGATTTGGTTACGGATCGTTTGAACGCGTGCTTTGATTGTTTCTTCGTTCCCTGCACCTTCAACGATAGTCGTTGTGTCTTTTGTGACGACGACTTTCGATGCGCGACCAAGCATGTCGAGTGTTGCCGATTTGAGGTCGAGACCGAGGTCTTCTGTGATGACTTGACCACCTGTGAGTGTCGCGAGGTCTTCGAGCATCGCTTTACGACGATCACCGAATCCTGGTGCTTTGACGGCTACCGCATTGAACGTACCACGGAGTTTGTTCAAGACGAGTGTCGCGAGTGCATCTCCTTCGATGTCTTCTGCGACGATCAAGATCGGCTTCCCTTGTTGCACGACTTGCTCGAGCACTGGGATGATCTCTTGAATGTTTGAGATTTTCTTGTCTGTGATCAAGATGTACGGGTTGTCGAGTGACGCTTCCATCTTGTCAGAGTCTGAGATCATGTAAGGTGACAGGTATCCACGGTCGAACTGCATCCCTTCGACGACGTCGAGTTCTGTCGTGAAGCCGCGTGATTCTTCGATTGTGATGACACCGTCGTTACCGACGCGTTCCATCGCTTCTGCGATCAATTCGCCGACTTCTTCGTCCGCTGCCGAGATGGCCGCAACTTGTGCGATTGCTTCTTTTGACTCGATTGGTTTTGAAATCAATTTCAATTCCTCGAGTGCGCGACGAACCGCTTTGTCGATCCCTTTACGAAGGATCATCGGGTTCGCGCCCGCTGTGACGTTCTTGAGCCCTTCACGGATCATCGCTTGTGCAAGGACTGTCGCTGTTGTCGTACCGTCCCCTGCGACTTCGTTCGTCTTCGACGCGACTTCAGCAACGAGTTTTGCGCCCATGTTTTCGAAGCGGTCTTCGAGTTCGATTTCTTTCGCGATTGTCACGCCATCGTTCGTGATGAGTGGTGAACCGAATTTCTTCTCGAGGACGACGTTACGTCCTTTCGGTCCGATCGTTACTTTGACTGCGTCAGCAAGTGCGTCGACGCCGCGAAGCATCGCGTGACGTGCATCTTCTGAGAATTTGATATCTTTTGCCATCGTTCATTTCCCCCTAAAAAAGTATTTGAATAATGGTGCTTAGCCTACGATTGCGAGAATGTCGCTCTCGCGAACGATTAAGTACTCTTTTCCATCATGCTTCACTTCGGTACCTGCGTACTTCGAGTAGATGACCAAATCATTTTCTTTCACGTCGAGATCGATGCGCTTGCCTTCGTCCGTCACGCGGCCTGTACCGACTGCGACGACTTTCCCTTGTTGCGGCTTTTCTTTCGCCGTATCAGGAAGCACGATGCCCCCGATCGTCTTTTCTTCTTTCTCCACGACTTCGATGATGACACGATCGCCTAGTGGTTTTAACATGGAAAAACCCTCCTCCGAATATGAATGATGTAATGTGTATCGTAAGGTTTTAGCACTCAGTTAAAAGGAGTGCTAACATTGATAAGTGTAGTATGCGACGATTAAAAAATCAAGTAGGATACATTAAAAAATGCTCTTACTCGCGGTCAAGAGAACTTATTTGTTACAATGAGAAAAAGGTAAGTTCATTTTTATGATTAAGGACGTGTTGAATTGGCTACACTAAACTCAAACCAATCGATAAATACCCGTTTTTCGATGGCGCCTAACATTCGTCTCCGGCACCTCACCCCGATTTTACTCTATGCGTTCGTTCAACTATTCCCGCTCGTCCTCACTGAAGTACGACCGGAATGGTTAACGGAAACGTTCGTCGGGCTCTGGCTCGCCATCGGATTCGGTGTGACGATTGTTCTGTCAATCCTTCTCATCTGGCCGGATTTGAAGCAATACAAAGCGCAAGGCATCCAATCGAACTTGAACGACACGGTCAAATGGATCGGGCTCGGGATTTTGATGCAATACGGGCTCGTCATCGTGGCGAATTTGATTGAGACGGCCATCTCTGGTGACCTCGTCGAATCGATGAACACGCAAAACATTGCCGAGATGGTGGAAGTCATTCCACTCCTGATTTTGCCGGTTATTTTGCTCGGACCAATCATCGAAGAGATTCTCTTCCGTCACATCTTGTTCGGGAACTTGAATGCACGCTTCGGGTTCTGGATCGCCTTTGGGGTCAGTTCGATCCTATTCGCGCTCATCCACCAAGACAATCGGTTCCTCGTCTATATCGCGATGAGTTTCGCGTTCTCATATGCGTATGCGAAGACAAGACGATTGATCGTTCCAATCGCCATCCACGCGTTCAACAACGCGCTCGTGATGCTCGTACTATTTTTAATGTAGAAATGAGGTGGCAGTTATGCCGCGACAACTAAAAGTGATGATGCTCTTCAGTCTCTCGTTCGGTGTGTTGTTCACCGTCCTCGCGTACTTCTCGGTACAAGAGTACGGCTTCAGCTTCTGGACGTACTTCATCATCGCCGTCGCCGCTTACGACTTTTTCAAAGTGTATCAAATCTTGGCACTCGCTCGAAAAGTCAAAAAAGAAGGCACGGACAAATCCGCATAACGAAACCCCGAGTCTTACGAGCTCGGGGTTTTCTTTATATGGATGACGTTCGTCAAATCAATCTTTTCATGGAGTACTGCACTACGAATCAACAGACCACGACGCGTCATGATAACCCCAAACACGACGTACATCGTATCAAGCAACGGAACTGTCATCTCGTTAAAAAACCAGACGACGACAAAAAGGCTAAAAATTGAAAGAAAACCAATCGATGAGATGAGTTTCGAATCGATATTTTGCATCAATGACTTCACCTTCTCTTCGTCGAACTGTTCGAGTTGCTCCTGATAAAGTGCATGGAAGATAACACCGAATCCCGCCACTGTAATCATCACCCATTCCCCATTCCACCATCCAATCAAAAATACGATTGGATTGAATAAAAGAAATGCCAACAATAGTTTTTTCCTCATCATACCCCTCCTTACGACGGAATCCATAGTTTTGCAAAATCAAAATAGCCGAACAAGTCGACACAGACGTCCTTCAGCTCGACCGGGAACGGAATGGTCCGCTCCTCGTTATAGAGCGTAAAAGAAAAGCTCGTCCTACGACGAGCGGCGTCCTAAATCAAACCCATCCTTTCTCAGCGAAGGGATGGTTTTTAGTCGAGCTGTTGTTGGTGCATCGCATAGATCAAGGTCAACGCCCGAATGCAGAAGATTGTCGAGAAGCCATAAATGCTCAGTTCGAGCAACGAAACAGATGGATATCGTAGGCCAAGGGAGAGCACATAGCCTACCAAACAAAGAAAAACGACGAATGTGATCGTCCACTCATCCGACTTCCGCTTCATCTTCTCCGCTAATCCCTTTTCTTCTTTTTCTACACGTTCCCGCTGCCAAAAGTAAAAGAACAACGCATACATCACAAACGAGATTCTCGGAACGTCGCCTAAGAGTAAATCAAAGATGATGAGCCCTAAAAATAAGTATGTCCCTAATTGATAACCGCTCTTCATTTGAAGTCGCGAACGAAGTGATTCGCTCGACCCCCACTTCATAATCCAATCACCGCCACGGTCAACACACCGTAGACAAACCCGAGTACAATCGCCCCGATGGCCATACGCTTATATTGTGGATATTGATGAAGCGCGACCGCCCCACCGACGACATGAACAAATGCGACGATGAACGTCAAAATCGCTAATACCATCTAAATTCTCCTCTTTGTTATAAATATCTTTTAGTAATTCGTAGGAATCACTTTATTTATCACAATGAAACCTGCATTCATTATAACAATTTCAATTTAAGAAAGTAGGAAATCATGATGAGTTATTCCACTTCAAATCTGACAACAGAAGAGTTGCTGTATGTAAATAGCGAAGTCGATTTTGTTTGATAGCTCGACGACAAGCCGCACCGCTTCCTCATCTTCACCCGCGACGAACATGACGGACCCGTCCGGATTGCCTAAATTCTCGACCCCCGTCTGATTGAACGTCTTCACAACTTTCTTATCCGGAATGAGTCGTTGCAAATACTCCGCACCTGACACTCCGTCCGGCCGCTCCACTTCGAAAAACTCAATCGTAATCGGATTCGTCACATCAATCAATACTTTCCCCATCCAATCCAGCGAGTGTTGGTAACAGGTCGACCGCTTCCGCAAACGGTGTACATAGCAATAAAACATCACTCGTCGAGGCGACCTCCTGTAACGTCAACACCCCTTCCCGCTCTGTGTGTGCTCCATACACCACCTCATAACCGGTCTGTTCGAATCGCTCCCCGAGTAACTTGTAAATAATCTACATTAACAAATCAATCGACGAGGATGTTTTATGCACTTATTATGGTAAAATTTACATATCAACTCATAAGGAGTTTTGCTATGCAACGTACACTTCGTAAGTCGGCGACCGACCGCTCGATTGCCGGTGTATGCGGTGGGATCGCTGAATACGTGAACATCTCTTCACTCGGTATTCGGCTACTATTCGTTTTTTTGCCGGCTAACTTTCTCATCTACATCCTTCTTGCCAACTTGATGAAAGATGCGCCACGCTATCTATAAGAAAACGCGAAAGCTTTTAGCTTCCGCGTTTTTCGTTAGGCATTCACTTTGTCTTTCATCGCTTCAAGCGCTCCGCTGTTCAGGAAGTGCCATGGTTTGTTGTAGTGCGGTTGGAAGAAGAAGTCGACATAGGCGAGCTCTTCGATTGTCATCTCGTTTTGGATGGCTAGCGAGAGTGTGTTGACCGCTTGCGTCAAATCCGCTTTCGATAACACTTGTCCACCGACAATACGGTGTGTTCCTTTTTCATAGACGAGTTTGAATTCGACTTTCTCTGCGGTCGGCATAAACTCCGGACGATACGCGTCTTCGATGACGACACTTTCGACTTCGAGCCCAAAGAGTGCTGCCGCTTCTTCCGTTAATCCAGACGACGCGATATTCCAGTCATAGAGTCGAAGTCCTGACGTTCCTTGTGTTCCTTGGTAGCGGACTCGTGGTTGCATCAAGTTCTCCGCGACGAGTGTTCCCATGCGGACAGCGTTCGTCGCAAGTGGGATATAAGCGTGTGTGCGTGCCGGGTTGTAGTAGACGGCACAGCTGTCCCCCGCCGCAAAGATGTCCGGGTTGCTCGTGCGCATGTAGTCATCGACGATGATGGCGCCGTTCCCGAGCATGTCGACCTGTCCTTCTAGGAGTCCTGTATTCGGACGGAATCCGACGCACAAGATGACGAGATCCGCTTCGAATTCACCTTTGTCTGTCACGACATGTGTGACGTTCCCATCTGTTCCACGGAACGCATCGACCGTCTGGCCGAGTTCAAGATCGATTCCGCGATTTGTCATGTCCGCTTCTAATTGATCCGTGAACGACTTGTCGAGATATTTATTCAAGATGCGGTCGGCACTATCGATAAATGTGACATGTTTTCCGTATGCTTCGAACGCTTCGACGAGTTCGACTCCGATATAGCCCGCCCCGATGACGGCAATCTTCGTCGCATCTGTCGCGCGTTCGATGATGCGTTGGGCATGCGCGTAGTTTTTACAGAGCTCGATTCCGTTCATCTCGATCCCCGGAAGCGTTGGGACGATTGGCCATGAACCTGTCGTGACAATCAAGCGGTCATACGTGTCATGCACGTCTTCCCCGGTCTCAAGATTTTTGGCGTGGACCGTCTTCGCTTCGGAGTCGATCGACAAGACGTCATGTTTCATGCGCATCGTCGCACCGAGTTCTTTAAGTTCACGTGGAGAGGAGTAGAACAACTCTTCCGCACGTTGGACGACCCCACCGACGTGGAGCGCGATCCCACACGAAAGGAAGCTGACATTATCGTTCCGCTCGTAAACGGTGATGTCGAGATTGTCATGCTTGGCGAGTAATCCTTTGACAGCTGCTGTTCCTGCGTGTGTACATCCGATGACTGCGATTTTCATATGAGTCGTCTCTCCTTTTATGTTAGACAATACGTTTCGTTTTACATTGTGATAAACATCACACTTAATCCTTGATCTTAGTGTACTATTTCACAATATAAGGTTCAACGACTATGCTCACTATTTCACTTAAAAGTGTCTAAAGTTTGAACAGCATGAAAGTCCTGTTGAGCTAGAGTGTAATACACAAAAAAGCACCATCCCATTTACGGAACGATGCTCATTTCTCATTCATCTGTTTCATTAAATCCATCTGTTCTTGCACCATCGCTTCTTTCTCCCGGCGCAGCACCCCTTTATAGGTGATACGTGAAATCGATAAGCTGATCTCGTATAGGAAGAAGAGCGGTAGTGACACCATGAGGTGCGACGTCAAGTCCGGTGGTGTGATGAACGCCGCGACCACGAATAGCGCAAAGTACGCGTACTTTCGAATCTTCGATAAGAAGTACGGGGTCACGACACCGATCCGGGTGAGGAACATCGTCACGACCGGTAATTGGAATAATAGACCGAACGGAATTGTCAGCTGCAACAAGAACGTGAAGTAATTATTGGCCCCGATGAGTTGTTCGAGTCCGAGGTCTTGCCCGAGGTCCGTCGAGATATCGAGGACGAGCGGGAACAACCAATAGTAGGCGAACGCAAGACCAATCAAGAACAATCCGAAGATGATCGGGATATAGGCAAGCGTGCCTTTCCGCTCATTCGGATGCAGACCGGGTGCGACAAACGCCCACACTTGATACAGTAGGAATGGGCTCGCCGCAATCAGGCCGATGACGAGCGCCAAGTTCAAGTAAATCATGAGTGGGTCCGCGACCCCAAAGGCGTTCAGTTCGAGCCCACGTTCGATGAGATCTTCTTGCAAGTATGCGAGTACATATTTGACACTCGGCAAAGCCATCAAAAAGAAGGCAAAGACGACAAATGCAGATAGCATCAGTCGTCTCCGCAGCTCTGTCAAGTGATCGGTGAGTTCCCGCTCTTGATCAGGTTGATGATTCATGGCTTACTGCTCTTTCTTTTCGATAGCTTTCTTGTCGTTCTTGTCGTTCTCGTCGTGCTCGTTCATCATGCCGTTCGTTGCATTTTTGAACTCACGAAGCGTCTGCCCGGCCGCGCGACCAAACTCCGGTAATTTCTTCGGTCCGAAGAGAATGAGTGCGATGATGGCGATGACAAATAGACTCACCCCACCTGGCATCCCGACGACGAGTGATGATGCTAGTAATTCCATTATTGATGGACCCCCTCAGCGGTTGGATAGTGTTGCATAAAGTAAATGAGTGACTGCAGCTCAATCGACAAATCGATGTGATGGACGCGAACGGTGTCCGGTACAGTGAGTCGTGCCGGTGTGAAGTTCAAGATACCCTTGATGCCGAATCGCACCAAGTCGTCTGCGACGGGCTGCGCATAGGCAGAAGGTACCGTCAAAATGGCGACGTCGATCTTGTTTTGCTTCATAATCTGTTCCATCTCATCGACGTGATGAATTGGGACGCCTGACATCGTCGTGCCGACTTTTGTCTCGTCTGCGTCGAACCCGACGACGATATGTGTGTTATTGTTTTTAAGGAAGTTATAGTTGACGAATGCCGTCCCAAGGTGACCGACCCCGACCAAGGCGACATTCGTAATCTCGTCTTGATTCAGTGTCTTTCGGAAAAAGTCTAACAGATACTGCACGTTATAGCCATATCCCTTTTTACCGAGCGCACCGAAGTACGAGAAATCACGGCGAATCGTAGCCGAATCGACCTTGACCGCCTCACTCAGTTCTGCTGAAGAGACACGTTGTTTCCCTGACGCATGCAGGCTTTGAATAAATCGATAGTATAGTGGCAACCGTTTGGCTGTCGCTTGTGGAATCTTTGGTTCGTTTTGACTCAACGGAAAGAGCCTCCTTTTTACGACACGTTACAAACGAATCTGAATTTCATACACCTTGATTGTAAACGAATTCACATGACCACTCAACGAATATACCTAAAATCGCTGAAAAATACAGTATACTAAATAGAGAGAAAGGGGTTTTTTCACTTGATCCTACTGCAAGTCAACAACTTATCCAAATCCTTCGGCGTCGAGCCGATTTTAGAAAACGTAAAACTCGAAATCCAGGAAGGTGAACGTGTCGCCCTCGTCGGTCGGAACGGTGCCGGTAAGTCCACACTTTTGAAAGTCATCGCTGGTGAATACAACTATGATTCCGGGGACATCATGAAGCCAAAAGACGTCACCATCGGCTATCTCGCCCAAGACTCAGGGCTCGAATCCGACGAGACGATCTGGAACGAGATGCTCACCGTCTTCACGGACTTGATCGAGCAGGAGAAGACGCTCCGTCGCATGGAAGCCGACATGGGATCCGAACGAATCCTAAATGACGCCGCTGCGTACGAACGTCTCCTCTCTTCTTACGATGAAGAGCAGCATACGTTCAAAGAGCGTGGCGGTTACCAGTATGAAGCGACCATCCGCTCGGTCCTCCATGGGATGCGCTTCTATCCGGATGACTTCGAACGTCGCATCGACACGCTATCCGGGGGACAACGGACACGTCTCGCCTTGGCGAAGATGCTCCTTCAAAGTCCTGACCTGCTCATCTTGGATGAGCCGACGAACCATTTGGACATCGAGACGCTCGCCTGGCTCGAGAAGTACTTGGGCGGCTATAAAGGAGCTGTCCTCATCGTCTCCCACGACCGGTACTTCCTCGACCGTGTCGTTTCGGTCGTCTATGAGCTGTCACGTCATCGGAGCCGTCGCTTCGTCGGGAACTATACGAAGTATCTCGAGCAGAAGGCTGCCCTTTACGAACAAGAGAAGAAGCAGTTCGAGTCGCAGCAAGAAGAGATTGCCAAGATGCAGGACTTCATCCAGCGAAACATCGCCCGGGCGACGACGACGAAACGGGCGCAAAGCGTACGGAAGCGTCTCGAGAAAGTCGACCGTCTCGATGCTCCGGACGGTGACGAACGCAGTGCTGTCCTCTCGTTCTCTATCAAACGCCAGAGTGGGAACGATGTATTGAGCGCGAGTGACCTCGCCATCGGGTATGAGGAAGCAATCGCCAAAAATCTCCGCTTCCAGCTGCAGCGCGGTGAATCCGTCGCGCTCGTCGGTCCGAACGGGGTCGGGAAGTCGACATTACTCAAAGTGTTGACGAAACAACAAGCCGTCCTCACGGGTGAGATCCGTTACGGGACCGGCGTCGAGATCGGCTACTACGATCAGGAGCAACAAAACTTGTCTGACACAAACCGTGTCATCGATGAGATTTGGAACGACTGGCCGCTCATGCGTGAGCAAGAAGTGCGGAGTCTTCTCGGTCAGTTCCTCTTCAGCGGCGATGACGTCACGAAACGTGTCCTCGAACTATCGGGTGGTGAACGGGCACGTCTTACGTTGGCCAAGCTGAAGCTCGAGCAACCGAACCTCCTCATCTTAGACGAGCCGACGAACCACTTGGATCTCGACTCGAAGATGATTTTAGAGAATGCCCTCCTCGACTATCCGGGCACGATCCTTTTCGTCTCGCATGACCGCTACTTCATCGACCGTCTCGCGACACGTGTATTAGAGATCACGCCGAACGGCATCGATGAGTATCTCGGAGACTATTCGTACTACGTCGAGAAGAAAGAAGAGCTCGAAGAACTCGCACGACTCGCCCGTGAGGAGACGAAGCAGATCGTCGTGAAAAAACAACGCGCCGACAAGGAACAGCAACGGGAAGAGCGCCGGATCAAACAGCGCATCGAAGAGATCGAGCTGGCGATCGAGCAACATGAGAAGCGTCTCGACGAGATCGAACAGTTGCTGTGTGAGCCGGACGTCTTCAACGACTTCGCCCGTGCCCAAGAACTATCGACCGAATCGGACGCAGCGAAAGAATCGATCACCGCACTTTATGCGGAATGGGAGGAACTCCATACATGATGCGTACCCGTGCCATGCGAATCGAGTTCATTCAAGCGTTCCTCACGGGACTCGCCTACATCGTGCCGACCGGGACCGAGTTCGTATCTGAACTCATCCGCGGTGAGCCGACGATCGTCCCGTCTATTCTCTTTTACTTTTTGCCTGTCGTCATCGGCTTCATCATTCAGACGTGGCCAGGGATCTTGCTCAGTCTCTTCAGTGGATTGCTCATGAGCACGCTCTTCATTCGCATCGTCGTCTGGCCGGTCGACGTGACCGTTCATACGTTCTATGCGCCAGGCTCGGTATGGGCCCACTTCTACGAAGAGACACTCTTCATGTGGATTCTCGCCCTTCTCGTGTTCATCATGAGTCGTATCAACACATGGCATCGAGAGAATTATCGACAACCAAAAGCGTAAACAGTAAAAAGAGAGGTCAGCGTTGTCATACGCCGGCCTCTCTTTATATTAGAAATATCGTAACGGCTGGAATCCTACCGTATGGAAGTCGAGCTTCGTCCCGTCCTCAGCGATAAAGAAGACAGCCTCGTTCGTATCGACGTCACGTGTGAACACCTTATAGAACGTCATCAGCTTTTCGCCATTCGTCACATAGCGTGCCTCGTGTGTCGAGATGACTTGCGCGAACAGCTGCTGTTCGTCGAGCTCCTCGATCAAATCATCAAACTTCGCCGCTTCTTCTTCCGTTGCCTCGCGACCCCGCTCGATTTCATAATAAGCATCGCTCGCTTTTGGCTGTACCCCGAGATTGCGATCGACGACGATCACACGCTCTGGCTCTTGGTCGACGACACTTGTGTAGCCATATAGTGACTCGATGAGCGTATTCTCTCCGGTCACGCGACCGATGCCCTCCAATGTGTCTTCTCCAGTCAATGACTTCACTCGTGTCTCTTCTGGAACAATTTCTTCTTGATAGGCGATATTGTAAGCGCGGATGATCTCACGTACTTGTAAGAACGTCGCAACGACGAGTAGTACGATGAGTCCTCCGATGATGATGCGTTTCGTCATGTCTCTATTTCCCCCTAGACTGTCATGCTCTCTTCTAAGGATAACCCAGGAACCGCATTCATCGCTAGTGTATCGCGCTTACCGCGCACATACGCGTGATGTGCCGCAACCCCAATCATGCCGGCGTTGTCCCCACATAGGTCAAGTGGTGGAATGACGAGTTGAATCCCTTCGGCAGCAGTTGTGTCTTGAAGTGCTGCGCGGAGGCCACGGTTCGCCGCGACACCACCTGCGACGAGCAATTGCTTCGCCCCTTTTTCCTTCACGGCACGAATCGCTTTCTCGACGAGTACTTCGACGACACTCGCTTGGAAGCTCGCCGCCAAATTTTCTGGGATGACCGTCTCTCCACGTTGCTCCGCATTGTGTACGGCGTTGATGACCGATGACTTCAAGCCACTGAAACTGAAGTCAAAGCTACCTGGTTCGAGACGAACGCGTGGGAAGTTATACGTGTCTTCCCCGAGCGCAGCCAAGCGGTCAATCGCAGGTCCACCCGGATAGGGGAGACTGAGCGTGCGCGCGACCTTATCGTATGCCTCACCCGCCGCGTCATCACGTGTCTCACCGATGACTTCGAAGACACCATGTTCTGGCATATAGACGAGTTCCGTGTGGCCTCCTGAGACGACGAGACAGACGAGCGGGAATTGCATCTCTTCGACGAGTTCATTCGCGTAAATATGTCCCGCGATATGATGGACGCCGATGAGCGGTTTTTGATGGGCGAACGCCAATGCTTTGGCTGCACTGATGCCGACGAGAAGGGCACCGACGAGACCCGGTCCTTGTGTGACTGCGACCGCGTCCACATCTTCCATCTTCACGCCTGCTTCGCTTAACGCGTCGTCAATGACATACGTGATACGCTCGACATGATGACGGGACGCCACTTCAGGGACGACGCCACCAAATCGTTTATGACTCTCGATTTGAGAAGAGACGACGTTTGACAATAACGTCTTTCCGTCTTTGACGAGCGCAACGGACGTCTCGTCACAGCTCGACTCGATTGAGAGGATCAGTGATGTGTTCATTCTGATTCACTTCCTAACTTCGCCCAATAAATATAGGCGTCTTCATTATTATCCTGATAGTAGCGCCTTCTCCGTCCAGCTTGCATAAAACCGAACTGTTCATACAGTTTTTGCGCGCCGACGTTTGACACACGGACTTCTAACGTCAATCCGACAAGTCCTTTCGACTTGGCGAATGTGACGAGTTCCGCTAACAGTTGATTGCCAATCCCTTGCCCCCGAAATTCAGGTAAGACGGCAATGTTCGTGATATGTCCTTCATCGACGATTTGCCATACCCCGACAAAACCGACGACCCGTTTGTCATGGACCGCGACAAAATAAATCGCTTGTTCATTTCGGAGCATTTCATTCATGAACGCTTCTTTTGTCCATGGAATAGAGAACGACGCTTTCTCGACTTTTGTCACTTCTTCGACATCGAGCCACGTCATCCGACGAATTTTCACGTCAGCCATTGTTTTGACCCTCTAACCATTTCGCTTCTGCTTCGGCGAGACGCAAATACTCTGGTTCAAACGCATGGACGTCGCTCGTCTCATCGCTGAATACGACCAAATCACTCGCGCGCCCGTATCGATGGGCAGCCGGTGCTTCGATATAGTCGTATTCGCTTAACACGTCACGGAACGGCTCCACGTCTCCGACGATAAGGAAACGCCCTTGGCTATTCAATCGTAACCAGTCCGCGACCGAGGCGTGCTGATCGTCTGTCAGTGCCTTGTTGTGCTGATAGTATCCGATATACGCGTTGCCACGGCGTGCGTCAATCAACGAGACGACCGGCAAGTCCGTATTTGGGGCCGCTGCCATAAGCTTTAGGGCAGATACCCCGATGAGCGGAAGATTGAGCGTATAAGCGAGTGTTTTCGCCGTCGTCACTCCAATCCGAATTCCCGTGTACGACCCAGGTCCTGTCGTGACAACGATGCGCTCAAGCATGTTCGGTGTCCATTTGACTGCTGCCATAAGCTGTTCGATCATCGGCATGAGGGTGACCGCATGATTTTTTGAGACCATGACCGTCGCTTCGGCTTGAATCTCTCCAGCCTCACTTAACGCGACAGATAAACGTGTCGTCGCGGTATCAATCATCAATTGCTTCATGCGAGCACCTCCTTGGCGATTTGAACGTAACGCTCACCCATCGGAGCGAGTGTCAGTTTCCGTTCTTCGTCGCTGACCCGTTCAATCGCGATGGCCAAGTGTTCTTCCGGAAGCGAGGACTCGATTAAGTTCGACCACTCCACGATGGCGACACCGTCACCGTTGATATATTCCTCAAGCCCGATGTCATCCCCCGTATTCTCGAGACGATAGACATCCATATGATAGAGCGGCAATCGCCCTTTGTATTGTTTCATAATCGTGAAGGTGGGACTGTTGACGTTCCGCGTGACTCCGAGTCCTTTTGCGAACCCTTGTGTGAACGTCGTTTTGCCGGCACCGAGGTCACCGTTTAACGTGATGACCGTTCCTGCTTCGACGAGTGTGGCCAAACGTTCTGCCACTGCCTGCGTCTCCGCCGCAGAATGCGTAATCAATGTATACATGAATGGTTCTCCTTTTATCACTTCTCATTATGTACTCATTGTACACTTCATTTTAAGCAAAAAAAAACACGAAACGCTATCGTTTCGCTATCTCATTTAAAAATTGGTTGCGGGGGCTGGATTTGAACCAACGACCTTCGGGTTATGAGCCCGACGAGCTACCAGACTGCTCCACCCCGCGACGACATATGAAATTAAATAAAAATTGGTTGCGGGGGCCGGATTTGAACCGACGACCTTCGGGTTATGAGCCCGACGAGCTACCAGACTGCTCCACCCCGCGATGGTTTGAATTGTTTCGACATCCTCTATAATAAGTGAGACAGTTATAAAAAGCAACCTTTTTCTCCATGTTTTTTGAAAAAAGGAATCGGGAACAGATATAACAGCATATAATTTAGAGAAAAGGGGCGCGACCGCCATGTCCAAATGGGGAAACCGATTCAAAAAATGGTTCTTTTCGGAGATTGAAGCTGATATCACGTTTGACCCTGCGGCACTCATTCCGAAGCAGGTAGTGACCGGAACCTTGCACGTATCTAACCCGACGACCAATGTCGTCCGACTGCAAGAATTGACCCTAAACTTTTTGACGACGTTCAAAGACATCACTATAGAAGGAAACGAGTTCAATCGAGAATCTGACATTCAAGAGATACCAATCCCACTGTCTGTCGTGTTGGGACCCGGAGATAAAGAGGATATTCCTTTTTCGTTCGAGTTGACGATGTATGCTCCCTCGTCTGCCGGGGCTCCCTATAGTGTGGAAGCAACGTTATGGGATAAAGATATGAAACGTGTCTGGTTTGACGTGATGGAACACATCGAAATCGAACCGATGCCTGAGTTAACACGCTTACTCGAAGCGACCGCTCATGCTGGTCTTGAGCCGATGTTCGTCCGAAATGTGATCGACCCGCTCGGGGAAGAACGCCCTTATCCGTTCGTTGAAAAGTATGGATTCAAGCCGGTCGGAGAATGGGCCGATGAGTTCGAGGTCGTCAAATCGTTTTGGCGCCTACATGAAGACGGGATTGACCTTTACTACTGGCTCGACAATATCGAGACCCAACGGACGCTCGAATCGATGGCGACCGACGTCGAATTGCGTCATCGCTCCCTCACTTGGGAGCAACTCGAGCGCGAACAAGAACAGCTCGGTCTCGGAATTCAAGAAACGTTAAGCAGTCACCGCTCCTCGTGAGCGGTTTTTTCAATTTGAATTTCATCCTTACTCGTATTGACGATGGTTTGGAAGTGATGGCGATACGGATGCATGAACAATTCATATTGCAGACGTCGCTCTACATGTGAAGCGTGTAAATAGTCCAGCTCCATCCCTCGTTCCTGAATATCACGATGCGAACGTCGCTTGAACTCCGTCTCCCCATCCGTATAAAGATATATCGATTGGTCAAAAGACGAAAGATCCAGGAATGCGACACTCATTCCTTCAATAATCGTGATTGGCTTCTCCGGATCAATCCATGTCCGCTCTAGATAGGGGACATCAATCGTATAAAACCCAATCCCTTCCCGAATCATACGGACATCTCGCTCGAGTGACAGCAGATGATGCGCGGCCGGATGACACGCCGTCATCTTATACTGATGGGTCATTCCATCGTGTTGATACGTGAGAATCGTTTGTTTCCGCAACTGTGAATCTGTAATATACGGGTCTGTGTGAAGCAGGTTGATATCACCGAGTCGTTTCCGTAATTTTTCTGCCAACGTCGATTTTCCGGCCGCCCCATGTCCGGAGATGGCAATCAGTGTCCGTTGATTCGATTTCACACTTTGTACAATATCCTCAATCAGTTGTTCCATGATTCTCCAACTTCGGTACACTTGATGTACAAAGGAAATGTAACCATCTCATGTCCACTTATCCATCTTCTCATCTCACAGGCTCATCTGCACGCCATTCTTCGTCACGAGTAAAGTTCTCATTTAGGTCAAACGGCTGAAACTATTGTAATGAACAAACAGCTCATCGTGTCAAGATGAGCTGTCTTCTTTTTTCTTCAGTCTCGTCAAGCTTCTGTTCTAACCGTTCCACTTGTCTCGTCATACGAGCAATCAGTTGACTGATTTCCTGATCCAATCCGTTCACTTGATTTAAGGAATCATTGATTCGACCATGCATCGTCCATTCCGAAAAAATATCATCCAAAAAGTAATCAGCGAACTGAATGAGTGAACCTCGATCGACATGCAACTCCTGAACAATCCCTTGCACGTCCGCTAATTCACGGGAGAAGCGCTCCAACGCAGATTGTAATTCATGCATCGTCTGTTCGGAAGCATCTAGCGCCTCATGTTTCATTGCTGTGGCAATCAAGCCACCCCCGAAGAACGTGTCATACGTCGACCACCCCTTCGCACTATCTAGATGTTTGAGTGTTTTTGTAATCGTCGACCGTGCCGCTTTACCGGCAACGACGGCTTCCCGATACTCGATGAGAAGTTCATTCGTTTCGGCTTGTTGATTCGTGAGATGGTGTAAGTCCCGGCGAACAGCTGGGTCTTTCACCAGATGAGATTCTTTTGTTTCTAAGAAGGTCTCCCACTCAGCGTCGATTCCTTCGTATCTCTCGAGCTGTTCTTGTAAATCTCGATGTTCGAGCGTCAATTCGTCAATCATCGCCTCGTGTTCCCGTAATTTCAGTTCAGCGCGAGCAGCCTCTTCCATTTCAATCGTCCGTTGTTCATCAAACGTTCCTCGTAACTTTCGCCATGTGTTGACGAGCGAGAAGCTTTCAAGGTCATACACATCCCGTTGTTCTTTCGTGAATGTATTGAGTAGTGTTTTCCGCACCGTCTCATGCTCTTTCAGCTGTTTGTTTAGTATCTCTTGCTTACGAACAAGTCGATCTCGCTCGGCGATACGCTGTTGTAAATCTAATTGAGTCTCCTGAAGATTCTGCATGATGTTTCCCCTCTCATTTTGTTTATCGAATGAGTCAATCTGAGGAGATTCATGATTTATAAACATCCCCTCTTTCTCTTACTTAGTACGAAAAAGAAGGGACAAAGTTTCAAAGAAACAAAAAAACGACCGAGCGTATGCTCGGTCGTCCTCTGCGTTGTTGCCTGGCAACGTCCTATCCTCACAGGGGGAGATCCCCCAACTACTTTCGGCGCTGAGACGCTTAACTTCCGTGTTCGGCATGGGAAC